>NZ_JBNFNU010000130.1:0-10454 GCF_057364445.1 Xanthobacter sp. BG11Y11_SDJG | reverse complement strand
CGCCGGCGCGCGCCACGCCGGCCCGCACGACCGCCCGCCCCCGGTGAAGACCGCGGCTCCATCGCCCCTCGCATCGCACCCGCCGCGGATTCGCCTGCCGAACCCCGCGGAACGGGGCAAATCTACGGACGAAGCGGACTTTGGGCACCTCCTCTAAATAGAGGGGGCATCCCGGAACGCCCGCCGGGGCTGCCTGCGCCCGACCGGCGACGGCCATGGTGTTGGCTCGGGATTTGCTTCACTCTACGCTTGGCGGCAGGCATCGCTTCGCTGGGCTCGGGGCGCGGACCGGCGTCGCAGACCAGGGCGGGAGGGGGAGTTCATGGGAGTGATCGTCGTGCCGCCCGGTCCGTGCGGACCCGGATCTCGCCGTTCGTTCCCCGCCCCCCGCTTCCGCACCGCCCCTTTTTTGCCGCAAGTGCCCGCCCGCGGCACGCCGGCCGGAGCCACCCATGATCCGCCGCCTGCTGGATGGCCTCTACCTCGCCGCCGGATGGCTCGCGGGCCTGTTCCTCATCTCCATCTTCGTGCTGATGATGCTGCTGTCGGTCGGGCGCATCGTCGGCTTCAACATTCCCTCCGGCGACGACTTCGTCGCCTGGGCCATGGCGGCGAGCGCGTTCCTCGGCCTCGCCCATACCTTCCGCTCCGGCGAACTGATCCGGGTCGGCCTCGTCACCGACCGCCTGAAGGGCCGCGCGAAGCGGGCGGTGGAGCTGGGGTGCCTCGTCATCGGCACGCTCACCGTGGGCTATTTCGCCTGGAACGCGGCGATCCTGAACTGGGACAGCTTCCGCTTCGACGACATCTCCCAGGGCGTCGTCGCCGTGCCGCTCTGGCTGCCGCAGCTCGGCTATTCCGGTGGCCTCGTCATCCTCGCCATCGCCTTCGCCGACGAACTGGTCCACGCGCTCAGGGGCGGCGCGCCGCGCTACGAGAAGCCGCCGCCCGCCTCGGCCGAGGACGTGGTCGAGCGCGCCATGCAGAGCGGGGTCTAGCATTATGGAGATGATCGAGATCTCCGGCCTGCTGCTGCTCCTCCTGTTCGTGCTGCTCGCCGGCGGCGTGTGGATCGCGGTGGCGCTGCTGGTGGTGGGCTTCGTGGGCATGCAGTTCGTCGGCGGCGGCATCCCCGCCGGGGCGGTGCTCGCCACCACCATCTGGGGCAATTCCGCCTCCTGGACGCTGGCCGCCCTGCCGCTGTTCGTGTGGATGGGCGAGATCCTGTTCCGCACCCGCCTCTCGGACGAGATGTTCCGCGGCCTCGCCCCCTGGCTCAACTGGCTGCCGGGCCGGCTGATGCATGTGAATGTGATCGCCTGCGGCCTGTTCGGCTCGGTGTCCGGCTCCTCCGCCGCCACCTGCGCCACGGTCGCCAAGATCGCCCTGCCGGAATTGAAGAAGCGCGGCTACGACGAGAATGTCAGCCTCGGTTCGCTGGCCGGCGCCGGCACGCTCGGCATCCTCATCCCGCCCTCGATCACCATGGTGGTCTATGCGGTGGCGGCGAACGTCTCCATCATCCAGGTGTTCCTCGCCGGCTTCCTGCCGGGCTTCCTGGTGATGGCGCTCTATTCCGGCTACATCATCGTCTGGTCGCTGCTGAACCCGTCCAAGACGCCGCCCGCCGATCCGCCTTTGCCGTGGCGCGAGAAGCTGAAGGAATCCGCGAACCTCATTCCGGTCAGCCTGCTCATCATCTTCGTCTTCGCTTCGCTGCTGCTCGGCTGGGCCACCGCCACCGAATGCGCCGCCTGGGGGGGTCGCCGGCTCGCTCGCCATCGCCTGGTGGCAGGGCGCGCTCTCCTGGCCCGCCTTCTGGGCCTCGGTGATGGGGGCGACGCGCCTCACCTGCATGATCATGCTGATCCTGGCCGGCGCCTCCTTCATGTCCACCTCCATGGCCTATACCGGCATCCCGGTGGCGCTGGCCCAGTGGGTGGACAGCCTCCATCTTTCGCCCTACGCGCTGATCGCCGCGCTCACCGTCATGTACGTGCTGCTCGGCGCGGCGCTCGACGGGCTCTCCATGATCGTGCTGACCACCTCGGTGGTGATCCCCATGATCAAGACCGCGGGGTTCGATCCCATCTGGTTCGGCATCTTCCTGGTGCTGGTGGTGGAGATGGCCGAGGTGTCCCCGCCCGTGGGCTTCAACCTGTTCGTGCTGCAGACCATGTCGGGCAAGGATTCGAACACGGTGGCCATCGCCTCGCTGCCATTCTTCTTCCTTCTCGTTGCGGCAGTCGCCATCATCACCGTGTTTCCGCAGATCGTCATGGTGCTGCCGGAACTCGCCTACGGAAGATGAGGCCGCCCGCCGGGCCGGGCCTCGCCGGATATGGGTCAACCCGAAGGAGACGTTCGATGTCTGTGTTGATGCGCACCCTCGGCCCGGTCATCGCGGCGGGCGCCCTGGCATTGGCGGCGCCGGCCATGGCTCAGACCAAGTGGAACCTGCCCTCCGCCTATCCCGCCGACAACCTGCACTCGGAGAACCTCGCCCAGTTTGCGAAGGACGTGGAGGCGGCGAGCGGCGGCAAACTCACCATCACGCTCCACCCCAATGCCTCGCTGTTCAAGGCGCCGGAGATCAAGCGCGCGGTGCAGACCGGTCAGGCCCAGGCGGGCGAGGTGCTGATCTCGCTGCACGAGAACGAGGACCCGATCTTCGGCGTCGACGTGGTGCCGTTCCTCGCCACGTCGTTCGACGCCTCCAAGAAGCTCTGGGCCGCATCGCGCGCGGCGGTGGAGAAGAAGCTCGCCTCCCAGGGCATCAAGGTGCTCTACGCCATGCCGTGGCCGCCCCAGGGCCTGTTCTCCAAGACCGCGGTGGAGAAGGTGGAAGACCTGAAGGGCGCCAAGTGGCGCGCCTACAATGCCGGCACCTCCCGCATCGGCGAGGCGGTGGGCGCCCAGGCCGTGACCGTGCAGCAGGCGGAACTCGCCCAGGCGCTCGCCACCGGCACCGTCACCGCGCTCATCACCTCCTCGGCCACCGGCACGGACGTGAAGATCTGGGAGAGCATCCCCTATTTCTACGACATCCAGGCCTGGCTGCCGAAGAACGTGGTGTTTGTGAACCAGGCCGCCTTCGACGCCCTCGACAAACCCACCCAGGACGCGGTGCTGAAGGCCGCCGCCGCCGCCGAGGCGCGCGGCTGGGCGCTCGCCGAGACCAAGACCAAGCAGTATATGGACCAGCTCTCGGCCAAGGGCATGAAGCTCGCCCCGCCGAGCCCCGAGCTGAAGGCGGGCTTCGAGAAGGTGGGCGCCACCCTCACCGAGGCCTGGCTCGCCAAGGCCGGCGAGAGAGGCAAGGCGGTGATCGACGCCTACAAGAAGTAGAAGCAGCCCGGCCCGGCAGACGCGCTCCGCCTGCCGGGTCCATGCTCCGCGACCGCGCCGCAGCGGATCCGCGCCGCGCCGTTCCGCCCGGCGTGTTCGACCTTTCTTTTGCCCTTATTGCAGACAGATTGCACCGGGATGCTGCATTGCAGCGACCGTGGCGTGGCCGGACGGAATTTGTGGGGGCTGGCGTGAGCGTGAGCATGTCCATGTCCCCCGTGCGGCGCCTCGGCCTTTCCGGCATGGTCGTCCACGGCATCCTGGTGCTGCTGACCCTGGTCTCGGCCGGCACGCTGTTCGCGCAGTGGGTCTGGCCGGCGGATCTGCTCAGCTTCTTCCGCCCGCATCTGTTCGTCGCCAGTCTTGCCGCTCTGGCGCTCGCGCTTCTCGCCCGCCGAAGGCTGGCGGTCCTGGCGGCCGGCGCGATCGTGTTGTTCAATCTGTGGCCGCTCGCGGTTTCCTCCGTGCCCGCAGCCCCGCCGGCCGCATCGGGCGCGCCCACGGTGCGCATCATGTCGGCGAACCTGCTCTACAATAATCCCCACAAGGGGCAGTTCCGGGCGAGCGTCGAGACGGTGCGCCCCGACATCCTCTTGGTCCAGGAGGATACCCACGGCTGGCCGGTGGCGCTCCGCCGGTTGGACGGCTTTCCCTACAGGGCCTCCCGCCTCGACGACCGCCTCGCCGGCATCGACGTGCTGAGCCGCCTGCCCATGACAGTCACGCTCATCGGTGCCGGGCCGGGCGGGGTGAAGGCGCGGCGCCGGCGGCCGGTCGCGGTGCGCGCTGAAATCCAGGTGGCGCCGGGCGAACCGCCGCTGGTGGTGTATGCCATCCATCCGCCAAGCCCGCGCACGGCGCCCGACTGGCATCGGCGGGCGGCGACGCTCGCGGAGATCGCGCGGCATGTCCGCGCCGAGCCTGAGGACGCGCGGATCGTGGTGGCGGGCGACTGGAACACCCCGCCCTGGTCGCCGCTGTTTGCCCGCTTCATGGACGAGACCGGCCTCGCCGCCACCGAGCGGCTGCCCTGGCCGGCGGCCACCCGGGTCTTCTTCTTCCAGGGACGCCAGTTGCCCCAGTGGCTGGGGGCGCCAGTGGACCGGCTGGTGGTGAAGGGAGGGGTCGGCCTCGCCGCTCTCAACTTCGCGCCTACCTTCGGCTCGGACCACCTGCCGATCTACGCCGACGTCACCGTGCGCTGATCCCGGCCGCGTCAGCGCACGTGGCGGCCGGTGAGGGCGAAGCAGAAGGCGTCGAGCATGTCCGCCTCCTCGACGTTCAGCGCGCCGTCGGCGCTCACCACCTTGAGCCCGGCGCGCAGCACCGCCGAAATGGCGTCGTGCCCGCTCTCCATGAGCGTGTCGATGGCGGCATCGACGGTCTCCTCGGTCGGCCGCATGCGGGCGATATAGCCGCTCAGGCGCTCGCGCTCGGCGCCGGAAAGGTCGATGCCCTTCTCGGCGCAGGCGCGGTCGCAGAAATAGCTCATCTCCTCCACCTCGGCGGCGTTCATCTCCTTGTCGGCGAGGGAGAGCGCCGCAAGCAGCGGCAGGCCCGCCTGCCGCACGATGGTGCGGATGCGCTCGAAGCGCGCCTCATCGGGATCGCCGAGCGTGACGTGGATCGCCTCCTTCGGCCAGACGAAGCCGAAGGTCTCGAAGAAGAATCGCTCCAGCGGCTCGCGCGGGGCGCCGTCGAGGTCGGTGACGCCGGTGATGCGGTCCACGCGGAAGGCCCGCGTCGCCTGGCGCTCATGGCACTTGGCGATCAGGATCGGCACCCCTTCCGGGTTGCGCTCCACTGCCCACACCGAGATGCGCCGGTGGCTGGGATGGCCGGCATGATCCACATAGTCGATGGCGAAGGACTGCCCGTCCGCCGCATCGCGCTGCTGTTCCACCGGGCCGCCGGGCAGTTCGTCATGGGGGTCGTCCGACGGCACGCCGATTCGGTGGGCGCCGGCATAAGGCGGCGCCGCCTGCGCCTTCACGCGGTCGATGAAGAAGGTCTTGAGCGAAGAGATGGCGTTCATGGCGTGGGGGTCATGGTGCACGTTCCGGAGCGTATCCTAGATAGCCGGGCGGCGCCCTTTGATCCAGCCGGCGCGCGCCCGCGTCCGCATCGGGCGAAGGCGGGAGCTGGCGGGCCCCCGCCGCGGCGTCATTGATCGAACACCTTGTCCGCCGCCGTGATGAGGCCGATCTGCGGGTTGCGCGCGCAATAGGTGCCGAGCTTCTCGGAGTTCTTCACGAACGCGTCCATGTCGATGACCGCAGCGTCGTCGTCCTTGTAGAAGCCGTCGAGCCAGGCAAGGATCAGCGAGATCGTCTCCTTGTCGGAAGAAATGAACTGCTGGCAGGTCATGGTGGACAGGTCCACCTTCTCCGCCGCCGCCGGCGCGATCCCGGCGATGAGCACCGCCAGGGCAAAGAGATATCTCATCGGATGCTTCCCCCAGATGCCACGCAGCGCGCGGATCCGCCGCCGCGCCATGCATCATGCGCCTCGACCGGCACATGCGCCATGGAAATAGGTGGCTTAAGGGAACTCGCGCGGGGGCGCGGTAGGCTGGTGCTGCGAGATGGCTGAAGTTGCCCTCTGCTCGACCGGATTCCCGGTAATCAAAGGGTCGATGCGGCGTCGCCTCAGTCCGATTTTAGCCGCGTCCTGGAGCAGATTCGGGTGCGCTCCTCCCGGTCTCTCTTGTCGGTCGTCGACAGGAGCCACAGCGCGAGTCCGGCATGTTCAACAATCTTGTCAATCGTTGAGCATGAGATATGTTCAACGCAAATGGATGTTGTTGAACATGGCGATCTCGCGCCACTCCACCGTCGCCCACGCCGCCTACCTCGATCTCATCCGCTCGCTGGAAGACGAGGCGGTCTCGGATATCCGCGGAACCCCCACCAAGGTCCGCCGGGGGGAGCGCAGCTATTGGTACGACACCTACCGGGTCGGCTCCGAAGTCCTGAAGCGATACATTGGTGAGGATGGCGACGAATTGCGGGCCCGTCTTGAGCGGCTGAGCGAGCTCCGCCGGGATGCAGGCGAGCGCCGCAAGCAGCGATCGCGCCTCATCCGCATCCTGCGCGCAGAGCGGTTCATGGGCGTCGATCCGGGGACCGGCAGCCTGCTCGCCAGCATGGAGAAAGCGGGCGTTTTCGCCTCGGCGGGACGCTGGTGGGCACCCACGCCTTCCGTCTCTACGAAGGGGAGCTGGGTGTCACTTATGGGTTCGATGATGCCGCCATGACCGACGATCTCGACGTCGCCAGCTTCCAGCGCCTGTCGCTTGCGCTGGCGGACACGATATCGCCCACGCTTCAGCAGGTGCTTGCTGATTTCTCTTTTGAATCCGTTCCGGCCTTGGAGCCCGAGAAGGTCTGGCGCTGGCGGCAAACGCGAAGCAACCTGCTGGTCGAGTTCCTCACCCCCTCGTTCGATGAGGCAGAGGGACTGAGGCCGCTTCCCGCCCTCGGCGTCTATGCCCAGTCGCTACATTACCTCAACTACCTGCTTGCCGAGCCGATCACTGCCGCCGTTCCCTATCGGTCAGGCGTCCTCGTCCGCATTCCGCGTCCGGAGCGGTTCGCGATCCACAAGCTCATCGTTGCAGACCGGCGCTCCACGGGGCCTGACGGCCTCAAGTCCGTGAAGGATCGCCGACAGGCAGCTTTCCTGATCCGGATCCTTGCCGAGGATCGTCCCGATGAACTTGCGGACGCCTACGCCGCAGCCTTGGACGCCGGCCCGAACTGGCGCAAGCGATTGACGGCAAGCCTCCGGCGCGAGCCGGAAATTTTGGAAATCCTCACCGGGTTCGACCGATAATGTTGTGAGTGCGAAACGCCCACGCGCAGGGTTTCTAGCGATTGCAACGCTTGGGCTGGTGCTGCGAGAGAGGATTGAACTCTCGACCTCTCCCTTACCAAGGGAGTGCTCTACCACTGAGCTACCGCAGCGAACCGGTCCGGCGGGGGCCGGAGGTTTGGGAGGGAAAAACCGTCCCTTTCCCGAAAGGCGGGGCGCGCGCCGTCCCGTCAGGCGGCCTCTCCTGCCACATGCGGGGGGTGGGCGGCGAAGGGGCTGGCCCGGGGGGGCACGCCGTTGTCCCCGATATGCGCGCGGCCGGCACCGGCTGCGACGGGGCGTCGAGGGCGGCCGTGCCGATGCTGCGTCGCGGTGCCTGATCCGCGGGCCGATACCGCTTTTACTTTGCGCGTGCACAACGCTTGAGCGTTGGCGCGCGGCTTAGTAGCCTCTGCGCAGGCGGTGGCGCCGGGCGGGGATCAGCATGGCTTCGGAGAAGACGCGCAAGGAAACCATCGGCGCCGTGCGGCGCGCATTCGCGCCCTGGACCGATCCCACAAAGACCCCGCTCATCCGCTTCGAGAACGTGGTCAAGCGGTTCGGCGACTTCACTGCGGTCAACAACGTCTCGCTCGACATCTACGAGCGCGAGTTCTTCGCGCTTCTGGGGCCCTCCGGCTGCGGCAAGACCACCTTGATGCGCATGCTCGCGGGCTTCGAGGAGCCGACCACGGGACGCGTCACCCTCGCCGGGCAGGACCTCGTCGGCGTGCCGCCCTACCGGCGGCCGGTGAACATGATGTTCCAGTCCTACGCGCTGTTCCCGCACATGAACGTCGCCGACAACATCGCCTTCGGCCTCAAGCAGGACAAGATGCCGAAGGCCGACATCGACGCCCGCGTCGAGGAGATGCTGAAGCTCGTCAAGCTCACGCCGTTCGCCAAGAGGAAGCCGCACCAGCTCTCCGGCGGCCAGCGCCAGCGCGTGGCGCTCGCCCGCTCGCTCGCCAAGCGGCCCAAGGTGCTGCTGCTCGACGAGCCGCTCGGCGCGCTCGACAAGAAGCTGCGCGAGGAGACCCAGTTCGAGCTGATGGACCTCCAGATGGAGCTGGGCATGACCTTCCTGATCGTCACCCACGACCAGGAAGAGGCGATGACGGTGGCCGACCGCATCGCGGTGATGAACCAGGGGGTGCTGGTGCAGGTGGCGACCCCGGCGGAGATCTACGAGCAGCCGGCCACGCGCTACGTGGCCGACTTCATCGGCGACGTGAACCTGATCGAATGCAAGGTCCGCTCCTGCCAGGGCGACCAGGCGGTGCTCACCACGCCCATCACCTCCGTGCCGATCCACGTGACCCAGCAGGTGGAGGCGGCCGCGGGCGACGAAGCCTGGGTCGCGATCCGCCCCGAGAAGCTGCGCATCACCCTCGATCAGCCGCCGGACATCACCGAGAACTGCTTCGAGGGCACCATCTGGGACATCGGCTATCTAGGCGACCTCTCCATCTACCATGTGGAGCTGCCCTGCGGCACGCGCATCAAGGTCTCCCAGCCCAACCTTTCGCGCGTCGTACAGCGGCCGATCTCCTGGGACGACAAGGTGTGGGTGACGTTCGCGCCCCATGCCGGCGTCGTCCTGACGCGCTGAGGGGAGGCGAAGATGGCGCTCGCAAGCGAGAAGGGCTGGGGCAGGGCCGTCGTGGTGGCGCTGCCCTATCTGTGGTTGCTGGCGCTGTTCCTCGCGCCGTTCCTCATCGTCTTCAAGATTTCGCTGTCGCAGGACGTGGTGGCGCAGCCGCCTTATGCGCCGCTGCTCGACCTCTCCGCCGGCTGGCAGGGGCTCACGGACTTCCTGTCCCAGCTCTCGTTCGCCAACTACTTCTACGTTCTCGATTTCTCGAACGAGTTCCTGCAGGCCTACGGGTCGAGCCTCGTCATCGCCGCGATCTCCACGCTGCTTCTGCTCGCCGTCGGCTATCCCATCGCCTATGGCATGGCGCGCGCCCCGCGCTCGCTCCAGCCGACGCTGCTGATGCTGGTGATCCTGCCGTTCTGGACCTCGTTCCTGATCCGCGTCTATGCCTGGATCGGCATCCTCTCGCCGGAAGGCCTGCTCAACCAGGCGCTGATCGGGCTCGGCCTGATCGAGGATCCGCTGGAGATTCTCAACACCGACCTCGCGGTCTATATCGGCATCGTCTACTCCTACCTGCCCTTCATGGTGCTGCCGCTCTATGCGGCGCTGGAGAAGATGGACATGACGCTGCTGGAGGCCGCCGAGGATCTCGGCTGCCCGCCCTGGAAGGCGTTCTGGACCATCACCTTCCCGCTCTCCCTGCCGGGCGTCGCCGCCGGTGCGCTTTTGTGCTTCATCCCGGCGGTGGGCGAGTTCGTGATCCCCGACCTCCTGGGCGGCTCCGACACGCTCATGATCGGCAAGTCGCTCTGGACCGAGTTCACGGTGAACCGCTCCTGGACCGTGTCGTCAGCGGTGGCGGTGCTGCTGCTGCTGGTGCTGGTGGTGCCCATCGTCATCTACCAGAACATCCAGCAGCGCGAGCTGGAGGCGGGGCGATGAGCGAGCGAGGCGGCACGACCCTCCGCGTGAAAGCTCCGGCCCATGGCGCGTTTCTTCGCCACGGCGCATCCCCTCACCCCACCCCTCTCCCGCGGGAGAGGGGGCAGGTGGCGCCAAGCCGCGTGGATGCGACCCTCGCCGCTGGCGCCGGCCGCACTCCCTCTCCCCGGCGGGGAGAGGGCGGGGGGTGAGGGGCAGCCCGGCTGCGCAAAGTCTCCTG
This sequence comes from Xanthobacter sp. BG11Y11_SDJG, assembly GCF_057364445.1. Lineage (NCBI taxonomy): Bacteria > Pseudomonadati > Pseudomonadota > Alphaproteobacteria > Hyphomicrobiales > Xanthobacteraceae > Xanthobacter > Xanthobacter sp. BG11Y11_SDJG. Next base: position 492 of record NZ_JBNFNU010000130.1, on the reverse strand, counting down.
CCGCCCGTAGGGACCGTGCCCGCACCCTGCGGGTCAGCCAGACCGAGATGGAGCGCCGCGTGTGGTCACGCGTGCGGGATCGCAGGCTCTCCGGCTGGAAGTTCCGCCGGCAGGCGCCGGTCGGACCCTATGTGGTCGACTTTCTCTGCATCGACGCCAAGCTCGTGATCGAGCTGGACGGGGGGCAGCATTCACCTGTCCGCGATGCGGCGCGGGATCGCTATCTCTCCGCTTGCGGCTTCCTGGTCCTGCGGTTCTGGAACGGCGACGTGGCGACCAATCTCGATGGCGTACTCGCAGAGATCCTGGCGACGTTATCGTTGCGCGGCGCATCCCCTCACCCCACCCCTCTCCCCGCCGGGAGAGGGGGCAGGTGGCGCCAAGCCGCGTGGATGCGACCCTCGCCGCTGGGCGCCGGCCAAGCTCCCTCTGAGGGGGAGAGGGGCGTGGGTGAGGGGGCGCGTGGCCGCGAGCGCGCGTCCGGCCGAGCGG
>NZ_JBNFNU010000129.1:0-10460 GCF_057364445.1 Xanthobacter sp. BG11Y11_SDJG | reverse complement strand
TCGCCGGCGAGGGGGGCGCCCGCCGCCGGCGCCTGTGCTACCTGCGCCACCGCGTCTGCGGCCTTCAGCCCGTGCCAGGACTGCCCGCAGCCGGAGCGCACCTTATGAGGGCGCGGCTCGCTCTCTTCGCCCCGGTGGCGCCGCTGCTCGCCGGCTCGGTGCTTCTGGGCGCCATCGCGAGCATCGCGACCGTGGCGCTCCTTGCTGCGGTGAACGCGGCGCTGGCGGCGCCGCAGGGCATCGGCTGGGCCGCCATCGGCGGCTTCCTGCTGCTGTGCGCCGCCTCCTTCGCGGGGAATGCCGCCGCGGACATCCTGACCAATGCGGCCGGGCAGGGGCTGGTCGCCCAACTGCGCCGCACGCTCGCCGCGCGCATCACGGCGGCGCCCATCGACGCGCTGGAGCGGTTCCGGCCGCATCGGCTGCTGCCGGTCCTCACCGGCGATGTGGACGCCTTGAGCGACGTCGCCTTCCTGCTGGCGCCGCTGGCGATCTCTCTGGCGGTCTCGCTCGGCTGCCTCGCATTCTCGTCTGGCTCTGCGCCCCGCTGGCGCTCGCGACGGCGCTGCTGCTGGGCGCCGGCATGGCGGCGGTGCACGCGGCGCGCCTCAAAGGCGTTGCCGGCTTCGAGGCGGCGCGCGACCAGGAGGACCGGCTGCACAAATCCTACCGCACCCTGGTGGAGGGCGCCAAGGAACTGCGCCTGAGCCGCCCGCGCCGGGAGCGCCTTCTGGGCGTCGAGATCGCCCAGACCGTCGACCGGATCCGCCGGATCAACCTGCGCGCCATCAACCTGTTCGTGGTGGCGAGCGCGGCCGGCTCCTCGCTCTATTTCCTGTGCGTGGCCGCGGCGATCGCCGGCGCGCCCGTGCTCGGCGTCGCCGAGCCTGGGGTGCTCACGGGCTTCGTGCTGACGCTGCTCTACATGAAAGGGCCGGTGGAGCAGGCCCTGCAGGCGCTTCCCGCCATGGCGCGCGGCCTGATCGCGCTCCGCCGCATCGAGGCGCTCGTCGCCGCGTTCGGCGCGATGCCGGCGGAGCAGGGCGCCGCGGCCGCCGTTCCGGTCCTGCGGCAGGGCATCGAGATGTCCGCCGTGGTCTATGGCTTTCCTGCCGACGCGGGGGCGGCAGGCTTTGAGATCGGACCCGTCGACCTTGTCGTGCGGCCGGGGGAGATGGTGTTCATCTGCGGCGCCAACGGCTCGGGCAAGACGACCCTGATCAAGCTCCTGCTCGGGCTCTACGCGCCGCAGGCCGGGACCATCCGCATCGACGGCCGGGCCGTGGATGACGCCGCCCGCGACGCCTACCGGCAGCACTTTTCAGCGGTGCTCTCGGACTACTTCCTGTTCGAGGACCTGCCGCCGGGCGCCGATGCCGCCGGCGTGCCGGCGCACCTTGTTCGGCTTGGCCTCGCCGGCAAGCTGACGGTGGAGGGTGAGCGGCTCTCCAGCATCGATCTCTCCACCGGCCAGCGCAAGCGCCTCGCGCTCCTCAACGCGTACCTGGAGCGCCGCCCGGTCGTGGTGTTCGACGAATGGGCGGCGGACCAGGATCCCGCGTTCCGCCGCCTGTTCTACGAGGCACTGCTGCCGGAGATGAAGGCGCAGGGCCGCGCGCTGGTGGTGATCTCCCACGACGACCGCTATTTCGCCGGCGCAGACCGGCTGCTCCGGCTGGCGGACGGCCGCATCGTCGAGGAGGTGCGCGCCGCGCCGACGGCCATCGAAGCGGGCGCCGAGCGCCGCTGAAAAGGGGCCGCCGCGCGGAGCAGGCACAGCATCCGCGCCGGCGGCAATCGGCGCCGTTCACGGCGCACGGCGCTGTCCACTCCGCCCGCGCGTGCCGGCGGTCCCTATTGCTCGTTGGGCGGCGCGTCCCCGTGGACCGCCGAAACCCCGAACCGCTGGCGGTAGGCGCGCGGACCGAGCCCCGTCACCTTCAGGAACACCTTGCGAAACGCACCCGGATCCTCATAGCCCACATCCCACGCGATCTGGTCGACCGCGCGCGTGGTGGTCTCCAGCAGTTCGCGCGCTTTGCCGACCCGCAGGTGCTGGCAATAGGCGGTGGGCTTGAGCCCGGTCGCCTTCTGGAAGCGGCGCAGGAAGGTGCGCGGTTCAAGTCCCGCTTTGTCGGCCATCGCGTCCAGGGTCGCGTCGCGGGCGCCGGTCGCCTGCAGCCAGTGCTGCACCTTCAGGACCGCCGCGTCCCCATGGCGCAGCCTCGGCGAGAACACGCTGTAGTGGCGCTGCTCGCGGCCGGGCGGATCGACCAGCAGGAAGCGCGCGGTCTCCAGCATGGCGGTCGGCCCCAGCAGGCGGTCCACCAGCTTGAGCCCCAGATCCGTCCAGGCCATGAGGCCGCCCGCGGTGATGAGGTCGCCGTCGTCGATGACGAGCTTGTCGGTGTCCATGCGGACACGGGGAAACCGCTCGGCGAAATCGTTGGCGTAGAACCAGTGGGTGGTGGCAGCGCGCCCTTCCAGCAGGCCGGTCTCGCCGAGCAGGAACGCGCCGGCGCAGACCGAGGCGAGCGTCGCGCCGCGCGCATGGCGCGCGCGCAGCCAGTCCGCCAGCGGCGCCGCCTCTTCGGCGGTGATGGGCGCGATGACCGCCGGCGGCATGATGACGAAATCCGGCTCGCCCGGCGCGCCCGGATCGCTGTCGAAGACCCGTTCGGCGCCCGTGAGGTCTGGCCGGCCGCGCCAGTGGCTGACGCGCAGGCGCGGCGCCGCATCGGCGAGACGGCGCGCCATCATGAGGTTGGCGACCGAGAACAGGTCCGTCAGACCATGGACTGCGCCAAGCTGGGCGCCGGGATAGAGCAGCAGCGCGATCTCCGCCAAAGGAGCGGTCAAGGGAGCCGTCAAGGGGGCGGCCGAAGGGGGCGGCGCGGAGGCGGGTGACGCCAGGGGGGCTGCTTTCGTCATGTGTCAATTATGGCCCGAAGTCTGTCGATCGCGCCAATCCGATGGCGGGCCGCCGGAGCCTAGTGTCCCGTCATCGCAGCGGGCCGGGGCACAACGAACCCGGCCACATCCAAGGGACACCGATCATGAGCACGGTTACCACTCCCGACGGCGCGGAGATCTTCTTCAAGGACTGGGGCCCGAAGGAGGCCCAGCCCATCGTCTTCCATCACGGCTGGCCGCTCTCGTCCGACGACTGGGACGCGCAGATGCTGTTCTTCCTGTCCAAGGGCTATCGCGTGGTCGCCCATGACCGGCGCGCCATGGCCGCTCCAGCCAGGTCTGGGACGGCCACGGCATGGACCATTATGCGGCCGACGCCTCGGCGGTGGCGCGCCATCTGGACCTGCGGAACGCGGTCCATATCGGCCATTCGACCGGCGGCGGCGAGGTCGCCCGCTATGTGGCGCGGCATGGCGAGCCGGACGGGCGGGTGGCCAAGGCGGTGCTGGTGAGCGCCGTGCCGCCCCTGATGGTGAAGACGCCGAGCAATCCCGGCGGCCTGCCGATCGAGGTGTTCGACGGCTTCCGCCAGGCGCTCGCCGCCAACCGGGCGCAGTTCTTCGTCGACGTGCCGGCCGGGCCGTTCTACGGCTTCAACCGCCCGGGGGCCAAGGCCGACCAGGGGGTGGTCTACAATTGGTGGCGGCAGGGCATGATGGGTTCCGCCAAGGCCCACTATGACGGCATCAAGGCGTTCTCGGAAACCGACCAGACCGAGGACCTGAAGGCGATCACCGTGCCGACCCTGGTGCTGCACGGCGAGGACGACCAGATCGTCCCGATCGACGACAGCGCCCGCCTCTCGGCCCCGCTGCTCAAGAACGGCACGCTGAAGACCTATCCCGGCTTTGGCCACGGAATGCTGACCGTCAACGCCGACGTCCTCAACGCCGACCTGCTCGCCTTCGTGCGCAGCTGATCCAAGGCGCCGGGCGCACCGCAGAAGGTGCGCCCGGCGCCGGCCGATCGACGGATCGCGCTCTACCGCGCCGGGCCGGTCCACACCGTCTTGGCGTTGGTGAACTCGCGGATGCCGTAGGAGCCCAGCTCGCGGCCGTAGCCGGACCGCTTGATGCCGCCGAACGGCAGCCGCGGGTCGGACGCCACCATGCCGTTGATGAAGACCGCGCCGGCATCGATCTGCCGCGCGAGGACGGCCGCCTTCTGGGTGTCGCGGGTCCAGAGCGCGGCGCCGAGGCCGAACTCGGTGTCGTTGGCGCACGCGATCGCCTCGTCCGGCGAGCCGACGCGGATGATGGCGGCGGCCGGGCCGAAGGTCTCCTCGTTGAAGGCCGCCATCTGCGGCGTCACGTGGTCGAGGATGGTCGGCGCATAGGTGAAGCCGGGGCCGTCCACAAAGGCGCCGCCCGCCCGCAGCGTGGCGCCCGCGGCCACGGAGCGCTCCACCTGGTCGTGCAGCGTTGCGCGCAGATCGGCCCGGGCCATGGGCCCGATATTGGTGCCCGGCTCCATGGGATCGCCGATCTTCAGCTTGGCGACGTTGGCGCAGAAAGCCTCGACGAACGCCTCGGCGACCGCCGCCTCGACGATGAAGCGCTTGGCGTTCACACAGCTCTGGCCGACATTGATGAAGCGCGCCTTGACGGCGACCTCGGCGGCGGCGGCGACGTCGGCGTCCGCCAGCACGATGAACGGGTCGGAGCCGCCCAGCTCCAGCACCTGCTTCTTCAGCGCCTTGCCGGCCTGGGCGGCGACGATGGCGCCCACTTCCGTCGACCCGGTGAGCGTGACAGCGGCGATGCGGTCGTCGGCAATGAGCCGCTCCACCTTGGACGAGGGGATGAACAGCGTCTGGTGCAGGCCGGCCGGGGCGCCGGCTTCCGCGACGATGTCGGCGATGGCCTTGGCGCACTGGGGCACGTTGTTCGCATGCTTCAGCACCGCGCCGTTGCCGGCCATGAAGGCCGGGGCGGCGAAGCGGAAATACTGCCAGAAGGGGTAGTTCCACGGCATCACCGCGAGCACCACGCCGAGCGGATCGAACACCACGCGGCTGTCGGTGGCGCTGGAGCCGATCACGTCGTCCGCCAGGAAGGCCGCGGCGTGCTCGGCGTAGAAGTCGCAGTTCAGTGCGCACTTCTCCACTTCGGCTTCCGCTTCGGCGATGGGCTTGCCCATCTCCGCGGTGATGAGGCGGCCGAATGCGGACTTGCGGGCGCGCAGCACAGCGCCGATCGCGCGCACGAGCGTCGCGCGCTCGGCGAAGGAGGTGGTGCGCCAGACCCTCTGGGCCTGCACCGCCTGGCCGAGCGCGGCATCGATCTCGGCGTCGGTGTGCGCCTCGAAGCGCGCGATTTCCTCGGCGGTGTAGGGATTGACGGAAACGATCATGGGGCTGGCTTCATCGCAGGAGAAGGACGAGGTGGCGGGAACCTCCCGCCACCCGCTGAGGACCCGGCACGCGCTCAGGCGTGGGAGTACAGGGTCTTGCCGGCGACCGGCATGTCCACCTTGAGGATGGTGCCGGTGTCCGCCTCGGTGATGAACAGGGTCTTGTTGTCCTTGCCGCCGTAGCAGACGTTGGTGAGGTGATGGCCGACGCGCCCGGTGATGAGGTGGGTCGGCATGCCGTCGGAATCGAAGCGCCACACGCCCACGCCGAGCTGGCAGACGATCACCGCGTCCTCCTCGTCGAGCGCCATGCCGTCCGGTCCGCCGTGTCCGCCCGAGAGCTGGATGTAGGTGCCGACCTTCGACATGGTGCCGTCGGTCATGATCGGGCAGCGCCACACCGCGTTCTGCCGCGTCACGGACAGGAACAGGCGGTTTTCCTTCATGTTGAGCGCGAGGCCGTTGGGGCTCGGGATGGTGCCGAGCAGCATGTCGAGCTTGCCGTTCGGATCGAGCCGGAACAGGCGCCCCGTCGGGTCGTGCATGCCGGTCTGGCCCTGGTCGGTGAAATAGAGCGTGCCGTCGGCGGCGAACACGAGGTCGTTCAGCCCCTTCCACGCCTCGCTGTTGCGCGAGGCGAGCAGCGGCTCGACCACGCCGCGCTTCTCGTCGAGCAGGATCAGGCCGGCCTTGTAGTCGCAGATGAAAATGCGTCCGTCCTTGTGGATCTTCAGGCCGTTCGGCCAGCCGTCATACTGGCACACGAGGTCGCAGTTTCCGTCCGGCGCCAGCTTGAAGACGCGGCCGAAGGGAATGTCGACGAAGTAGAGATTGCCGTCGCGGTCGAACGAGGGGCCTTCGAGGAAGCTGTCCACTTCGGCATTGGCGCGGTTGGGATCGGACCAGGCCGTCCGGCTCTTCTTCCGCCACTTCTCGGGCAGCTGATAGTGAATTTCGGCGACCAGCCGCTCCACCGGATTGAGAAAGAACATCGAAACACTCCGCTCGAAGGGTCCGTCGGTGGACCGCCTGCGGAGAAAGAACTATTCCTGATATGGCCGCGCTGCTAAATACAATTTCGGCATGGCTTGCCATGCCGCGCCATGAGGGGACGCCATGAGGGGATGCGCTTGGATTTCAGGGCTCTGAACTACTTCGCGAAGATCGCCGAGCTCGGCAGCATCACGCGCGCGGCGCAGCATCTCAACGTGGCGCAGCCGGCGCTCAGCCGGCAGGTGCGGCAGCTGGAGGACGAACTGGGCGCGCAGCTTCTCATCCGTGAGAGCCGCGGCATCCATTTGACCGACCAGGGCCGCGAACTGTTCGAGCATGCGCGCACGATCCTGCGCGAGGTGCAGCGCGCGAAGGATGCGGTGCGCGGCTCCGCCGGCAGCCCGGGCGGCGCCATGGCGCTCGGCCTCGTGCCCACCATCTGCACCCAGGTGGCGCCGACGCTGGTCTCCACCCTGCGCAGCGACTATCCGCGCATCGATCTCACCATCAGCGAAGGCTACACCCAGCCCCTGATGGACTGGCTGGACGAGGGCCGCCTCGACCTTGCCGTGCTGACCGAGCCGGCCCCGACGCGGCGGCTCGTCATCGAGCATCTGGTCTCGGAGGAGATGATGTTCGTCACCGCGCGCGGGCTGCGCAAGGCCGGCCCGATCTCGTTCGACGAACTGGCGACGACGCCGCTCATCATGTCGCTGGGCATCCGCACCATCATCGACAACCTTCTGGGCCACAAGGGACCGCTGGTGACGGTGATGCTGGAGCTGAACTCCATCGAGACCATCCGCCTGATGGTTCGGCAGGGCACCGGCACCACCATCCTGCCGCGCTCGATCCTCGCCGACGACGCCAAGAGCGGCGACGTCTCGCTGCACCCGATCGGCCCGAAGGGGCTGTTCCGCCGGCTGGCGCTCGCGTTTTCGCGCACGCGCCGGCTCTCGCGGTCCGCGCAGATCGTCAAGGACAGCGTGACCCGGATCATGGCCGATCTCGACCGGCAGGGGGTGTTCCGGAGCCAGGAGAAGAGCTAGAGGCCGGCCGGACCGCGCCTAGCGCGGCACGGGCACCTGGTAGGCGCGCAGCGCGTCCTCGTCGACGTTCACGCCGAGGCCGGGGCCGGTCGGCACCGCCACCGCCCCGTCGGCGAAGCGAAGAGGATCGAGCACAGGATCGTGCTCCAGATAGATCTGCGTGAGGCTCAAGCCCCAGTCGAAGGTCGACAGGGATGCGGCGACATGCGCCGCCGCCGCCGAGGCGAGGCTCGATTCCGCGACCTTCGCCGCGACGTTGATGGCAAGCCCCAGGTCGATGGCGCGGGCGGCGCAGTCCAGCGTGGCCAGCATGCCGCCGAGCTTGATGAGCTTCAGCGACACCCCCGCTGCCGCCCCGCGCGCGGTATGGGTCTCGATGTCGGCGCGCGAATGGATGCCCTCGTCGATGCCGATGGGGACGATGCCGAGCCGGTTCAGCGCCGCGAGATCGTCGAGCGCCGGGGCCGGCAGCGGCTGCTCCAGATAGAGAAGGCTGGCGGCCTGCGTCTCGGCGATCAGGCGGCCGGCGGCCTCGCGCGAGAGCCCGCCATTGGCGTCGGCGCAGAGCTTCGCCGCGGGGCCGATGGCGGCGCGCACGCCGAGGGCGGTGGCGATGTCGTCGTCGATGGTCTTGGTGCCGACCTTCAGCTTGAAGAAGCGGTAGCCTTCGTCGGACTTCGCCCGCGCCTCGGCCAGATCGGCCTTCGGCGTCGCGTTGCCGAGCATCCACATGGGCTCGAGCGCATCGCGCTGGGGCGCCCCGATGAGCGTACCTGCGCTGAGGCCGCATGCTTTGCCCAGCAGGTCGATGAGCGCCATCTCCACCGCCGACTTCGCGCTCGTATTGCCGTAGATGCAGGCCTGCATCTTCTGCACCACGTCCAGATGAAGGCGGGCGTCGCAGCCCTGGATGGCGTCCCAGATCAGCTGCGCCGCCGCCGTCATGCCCCAGAGCGTCTCCCCGGTCATGGTCGGTGCCGAGGCGGCCTCGCCCCAGCCGATGCTGCCGTCCGCGGCCTCAAGGCGCACGAACAGGTTCTCCGCATGGCGGATGGTCACGCCGGACATCTTCATCGGCCGGGCCAGCGGCATCGCGACCGGAAACAGGTCCATGCGCGCCAGTCGGACGGGGCTCCGCGCCTCCAGGGGGAGTGTCCGCGCGGGGTGTAAGAAGGCCTGGGTCAATGGCGCATCCTCGGGTTGCCGCCCGGTTCTACGCCGTTTCGTCGAGCGCTCGAAATATCAATGTTCTATGGCCTGTCAGACGCCGGCGGCATGGCGCGCCCGGGCGGCGGAGGCCATGCTGAACCGGCATGATGAATGATCGTAATTTGATATTTGCGTTATCGATGTCGCGGTGATGGATTTGCGCACACGGTCGCCGCATCCGCCGACCCGAACCGACCGATTCAAGGAATTGTCCCATGACCGCCGCCCCCGCCATCGCCGATCTCAAGGCCGCGCTCATGCGGCCGGACCAGATGCCGAGCGTGGATCGCGGCGGCGGCAACCGGACCATTCCGCTGGTCACCCGTTCGACCGGAACGCAGCAGATGCTGACCGGCATGACCCTGATCGGCCCCGGCTCCGCCATTCCGTGGCACTACCACGACTGCGAGGAGACGGTGCTGGTGCTCGAAGGCGAGGGCTTCGCCGAGGTGGGCGAGGAGGTCCATCCGGTGAAGCCGATGGACACCACCTGGATCCCCTCCAACCTGCCGCACCGCTTCCGCAATGGGTCGAGCGAGAAGCCGCTGAAGATCTTCTGGGTCTACGCCTCGGTCGACGCCACCCGCACCATGGTCGAAACCGGCGAGACGCGGCCGGTCTCGGCGGAGCACGCCAAGAAATCGGCCTGACATCCGGTCCGCGGCCGCGGCCGCGCCCATGCTTGACAACAAGACCAATCAACACTCGCAGGGAAGAAACGAGCCATGCTGAGACTTTTGCAGCGCCCGCGGCGGCGCAGGGCCGTGCCCGCTCCAGGACGACGATGCTGGCGTCGGCCTGGCGGCCGCCATCGCCATGCTGCCGATCACCGGCGTGACGGCCGCCGCGGACTATCCGGACCGGCCGATCAAGATCGTCGTGCCGTTCCCCGCCGGCGGGCCGACCGACGTCGCCGGCCGGCTGGTGGCGCAGGCGCTCCAGAAGCAGCTCGGCGCCACCGTGATCATCGAGAATATCGGCGGCGCCGGTGGCCGCATCGGCGCCAAGGCGGTGGCGCAGGCCGCGCCCAACGGCTACACGCTGCTGGTCGGCGGCACCAACGTGAACGCTTTGGTGGGCGCGCTCTACAAGGACCCGGGCTACCAGCCGCTCAAGTCCTTCACGCCCGTCGCCGCAATCTGCATCGATTCCATGGCCATGGTGATCGCGCCGAGCGTCCCGGCGAAGACCTTCGCGGAGTTCGTCGCCTACGCCAAGAAGAACCCCGGCTCCCTGCGCTTCGGCGCGCCGACGGGAATCTATACGCACATCGTCGGCGAGTTCATCAAGATCAAGACCGGCACCGATCTGCTCTTCATCCCGTACAAGGGCGGCGCGCCGGCGATCAACGATGCGCTCGGCGGCCATATCGAGGTGGTGTTCAACAACAAGTCGACGCTGCTCGCGCACATCAAGGAGAACAACCTGCGGGCGCTCGTGGTGACGAGTGCCGCACGCTGGCCGGAACTGCCGGAGATTCCCACCCTCAAGGAGGTCGGGCTCGAAGGCTTCCCCACGGAAATCCTGTTCGGGCTCCTGGCGCCGGCCGGCACGCCCCAGGCCATCGTCGACAAGATCAACGCGGCGGTGAACGAGGGCATGAAGTCCGAGGAGGCGCGGGCCGCCATCGACAAGCTCGGCATGTATGTGAAATCGGGTTCGCCGCAGGATTTCGGCGCCGCGCTTGAGGACCAGGTCAAGGCCTGGAAGACGATCGTCGACACGGCCGGCATCAAGGTCGACTGACCACCGCCGCAGCCATCGCGCCGCCCGGCTCCGCCTGCCCATTCGGGATGCAGGCGGAGCCGGGCGCGCTTTTTTTTGGGGGGGAGACCGGCTCGCGGCCGTCCGGGGGCGGTCTCGACCCTCGTCCCGCGCATCAGC
>NZ_JBNFNU010000128.1:0-10484 GCF_057364445.1 Xanthobacter sp. BG11Y11_SDJG | reverse complement strand
ACTGCGGCGCGAGCTCAGGGACCGCAAGGCGCGTTCGACGCCGTGGAGCGAGCCACTCGCCCCTCGACCCCACGGCGCCCGGCGCGCTGACCACCAAGGCCCGGCTGCTGATCGACCGGGGCGAGCCTGCCCGCGCGCTGGCGGACGCGGCGCTCGCCGCCGATCCGACCTTTCCCATGGCGCGCTATCTGCGCGCCGCCGACGATCTCGCCGAGGGGCGCTGGAGCGCGGGCTGGGCGGGCTATGAAAGCCGCGCCTCCTTCCTGCCGCCGCCGTTCCGCCCGCTGCCGTTCGCCCCATGGGACGGAACGCGCGCGCCGGACGAACTGGTGATCGTCGGCGAGCAGGGCATCGGCGACCAGATCATGTTCGGCCGCCTGCTGCGCCTTATCGCCGACCGCGGCATCCCCACCCGCTTCCTCACCAAGCAGCGGCTCGTACCGCTGCTGTCGCGGATCGACGCCCGGGTGCGCGTGGTGGCCGACCTCGACGATCTCGACCCCACGGCGCCGGGCCTTGCCTGGGCGCCGCTGGCGAGCCTGCCGCGCCTGATCGCGCCCGATCCAGCCGCATGGCCGCCGCCGCCTTACCTCAATGCCGACCCCGAGCGGGTGGGGCGCTGGACGGGCAAGGTCGGGGACGGCTTCACCGTCGGTATCGCCTGGCAGGGCGATCCGTCCGCCGCCGTGGACATCGGCCGCTCGGTGCCGCTCGATCTGTTCGCGCCGCTGGCGGCGCTCGATGGCGTCACGCTGGTCAGCCTCCAGCAGGGCCCCGGCGCCGCGCAGCTCGACCGCTGCCCGTTTGGCGGCCGGGTGGCGCGACTGGGGCCGGACTGCGACGCGGATGGGGCGTTCGTCGACACCGCGGCAATTCTGCAACACCTGGATCTGGTGGTGACCACCGACACCGCGATCGCCCATCTGGTGGGCGCGCGGGGCCGCCCGGGCCTGGTGGCGCTGAAGGCGGAGCCGGACTGGCGCTGGGGCCGCCGGGGCGAGCGCACGCCGCTCTATCCCAGCCTGCGCCTGGTGCGCCAGGAGACGGCGGGCGACTTCGCCGGCGTGTTCGCCCGCATCGCCCGGCAGGTGGCGGCGCTGAAACGGGGAGAATCGGCATGAGCGCCGGGGGGGCGGCCCGCATCATTCTCGCGCCGGTGTCCGTGGGCGAATTGATCGACAAGATCACCATCCTGGAGATCAAGAGCGAGAAAATCTCCGACCCGGCCGCGCGCGCCAACGTCCAGCGCGAGCTGGAGGCGCTGCAGGCCCTGCGCGAGCGCGAATCCCTGCCGCCCGCGGTGCTTGGGATCGTTCCCGCCCTCGCGGCGGCGAATCGGCAGCTCTGGGAGATCGAGGACGCGCTGCGCGGGCTGGAGCGGGAAGGGCGCTTCGATGCGGATTTCGTCGCGCTGGCGCGGCAGGTCTATGGGGTCAACGACCGGCGCGCCGCCCTGAAGCGGCAGATCAACATCCTCGCCGGCTCCGCGATCGTCGAGGAAAAGCACTACCGGAGTGATTCCCGCTAAAGCGCGCCAGGCGCGGCCGGCGCTGCGCTGACAGGATAAGCCTTTCTTCATCATTGCCTTAGCCGGAAAGCGCGCGGTTGGGCTGATTCCATTCCATCTGATCGCATCCGACGCCGCCCGGCTTGCAATGGGCCATGGTGTCCGGCATAGGAGGGTGGCGCCGGAGACGTGGCCGAGAGGCTGAAGGCACTCGTTTGCTAAATGAGCAGACCCCCAAAAGGGTCTCGAGGGTTCGAATCCCTCCGTCTCCGCCACCTTCCCCATGACCCTGGAATGCTTGCAGACAAAGGAATTCCGCCGCCGGAACGGGCTGCGGGAGGCCGCGATACGTCGGTATCTGGGTGGGTTAAATCCGTGAGTGCCATTCCTGCAACAGTCGCTGGAATAACGGCGCCGGAGGGGCCGAAACGGCCGAGATGTCGTTGATCCCGGGTGGGCCTTTTGTATGGTGGCTTTGCGACGAAGGGGGGCAGACCCCGGTCGCCCATCGCACGTTCAGCGATGTGTTGAGCGTGTGAATGGGAATCGGGGCAAGAACCTCTCTAGGTGCCGCAGTCGCACCGAAGAAGCGGAACTCGCTCCCTCGGAACCAAACTTGGAGGTCACGATGAAGATGGTGAAGAGCCTTCTCCTCGGCAGCGCGGCGGGTCTCGTCGCGGTCGCTGGAGCCCAGGCTGCCGACCTTCCCGTCAAGGCGAAGGCGGTGGAGTACGTTAAGGTGTGCTCCGCCTATGGCGCCGGCTATTTCTATATCCCGGGCACCGACACCTGCCTGAAGATCGGCGGCTACGCCCGCTTCGACGCTTATGCGAACGCCGTCGGCACCTTCCGTCCCGACATCGCGACCACGGCCGGCACCGGCTTCAATGGTCCGGGCGTGGGCGCTTACGCGTTCCCCTTCAGCGACAAGGATGACTCTGACATCCTGACCCGCGCCCGCGGCGTGTTCGACATGGACGCCCGCACCCAGACCGACTACGGCACCCTGCGTTCCTACGTGCGCTTCGGCGGTGAGTGGAACTCGCAGGCCGGCGCCGGCTCTGGCCCGAACAACGCTCTGTACTTCGAGCGTGCGTTCATCCAGTTCGCGGGCTTCACCTTCGGTTACACGCAGTCGTTCTTCGACATCGGCGTGAACTACATGATGACGACCCCGTTCGCGGGTTCGAACACCTGGACCACCCTGATGGCCTATACCGCGCAGTTCGGTAACGGCTTCTCGGCGACGATCTCGCTGGAAGACGGCGCCAACCGCGTGACCGGCGTGCAGGGCACCAATGCCACGATGGCGGCCGCTGGTGGCACCTTCGGCAGCCTCAGCCCGTTCGGCTTCAATCCGTTCCTCGCCACCACTGGCACGGGCGCGGGTCTGGGCTACCAGAACTGGCAGGGCGGCAATGCCGTTCCTGACATCGTGGCGAACATCCGCCTCGACCAGGCCTGGGGTACCGCGATGCTCTCCGGTGCTCTGCACCAGGTGAACACGCTCGACCAGCTTGCCCTGTTCCCCGGCGCTTCGTCGTCGGACCAGTGGGGCTGGGCCATCGGCGGCGCCCTCGTGCTCAACGCGGACATGATCGCCAAGGGTGACAGCTTCCTCCTGCAGGCCAGCTACGCCAAGGGTGCGATCAGCTACGCCGGCATGGGCGGCAACAGCCAGGGCACCGCGTCCGCGTGGGGCAAGGTCGACATCGACCAGTTCGGCAACCTCTCCGGCGCCTACGTTCCGCTGGCCGACGCCGTTGTGACCGCCTTCGGCGATTACAACCTGTCGACCGCCTGGGGCATCATGGGTCAGTTCCGTCACTACTGGACCCCCGGCATCCGCTCGGTGATCTTCGCTGGCTACACCAAGTACGAGCCCGGCGACACCATCGCCATCGCCGTCACCGATGCCGATCTGTGGCAGGTTGGTACCGACCTGGTGTGGTCGCCGGTCAAGAACCTCGATCTGGGCCTGGAAGTGGTCTACTCGAAGGTGCAGGCCGACGTTCCGCTGCAGGCCGTCGCGACGAACGCGATCATCGGTGGCTCCACCGACGTGTGGTCGGGCGGTATCCGCGCTCAGCGTAACTTCTGATCCAAGCTTTCACTTGGTTCCGAGAGACCCCGGCGGGCAACCGCCGGGGTTTTTCTTTGTCTTCGTGAGATCCCGTTCGTCGCTTTACGTACGTCGACTTAGTTTGGAATTTTGATAGAGTTTACCCTCTGGTCTTCACACCATCTGATCGAAAGCGCATACTTCACCTTGGCGCCGGACAGGTGCGTTTGTACTTCGCATGATTTCTGGCGTTCGTGTCCGGCGGTCTTGGCTTTGGGGGGCATGGGCCGGGCGATTCGCTTGGGGGATGCCGGCGAGAATCGCCAACCGCGTTTGCTTCCCCGGTCCTCGCAGGCGTGGTGCGGCCCGGCGGTCGGTAAGTCGAGCTCAGTTCGGGCGTGGACGAAGGGCAGTTCCGCCGCGTCGGGACCTTTTCGAGAGACGCGGGCGGTTTTCTGGCGGGATGCGGAAGGGTCGGCTGGGGCCGGTCGGGTCCTGGACTTGGGTGGTTTGAGCATTTGCGCCGACAATCTTGCCGCGCGGCATTTACATCCGGTCCGCGCCGACATTAATGATACGTTGTATCAATAAAGGGGCTGATAGGTCATGTCGCTCGCACTTTCCTCTTCGATGCGCTGGCGCGACCGCCGCGCGTCCTTCGCCCTTGCGGCGGCCTCCCTCGGTCTTGTCGCGGGCGTTGCGCCTGCCTCTGCCGCCGACCTGATGGCCACCAAGGCGAAGAGCGCCTATATGCGCGCCTGCACGGAGCAGGGTGAGGGCTTCTTCTATATTCCCGGCACCGACACCTGCCTGCGCGTCGGCGGATATCTCTGGGCGGAAGGTTATTTCAACACTTATACCGATTATCCGCCCGAGAACGACAAGACCTATTCCATCGCCACCGCCGGCGTCATTCTCGACGCCCGCACCTCCACGGAATACGGAACCCTGCGCTCCTATTTCGAGGGCCGCTTCAAGTGGCGTTCGGCCGATCCGTGGTCCGACGGCCCGAACAAGTCTGAGGTGGAGATCTGGAACGCCTACATCCAGTTCGCCGGCTTCACCTTCGGCAAGGCGCAGTCCTTCTTCGATTTCTACGCCAACGCCAACGTGCTCGGCACCGACCCGGCGACCATCGGCGACGACGTGCGCCTGAACCTTCTGGCCTACACCTACGAGTTCGGCTCCAGCGGCTTCAGCGCCACGATCTCGCTGGAAAGCGCGGCCGACCGCAACAATGGCGTCCTGGCGCAGAATCCATTCCTGCCGCTCGGCAATGAGGACCTGAGCGCCGGCATTTCCGCCACCGACATCGTCGGCAACGTGAAGTATGCCGGCGACTGGGGCGAGGCGCAGATCTCCGGCGCCCTGCACCAGACCAATTCCGTGAACGTTCTGAACCAGTTCACGACCCAGGATACCTGGGGCTACGCGCTGCAGGCCGGCATCATGTTCAAGCTGGACGCGCTGGCCGAGGGCGACACCCTCTATATCCAGAGCGCCTATGCGGACGGGGCGATCTCCTATCTCGGTCTGGTCGATCCCACGGGCATGTATACGCCCCCGGATGCCTTCATGAGCGTGACCGGCCTGACCACGGTCACCGGCTGGAACATCACCGCCTCGTTCCTGCACAATTGGAACGAGAAGTGGAGCACCGCGGTGTTCGGCGGCTATGCGGCGTTCGATCTCAACGATCCCACTGCGCAGCTGTTCTACGGCATGTCCGGCGGCACCAACTACAATGTGGGCGGCTATCTCGCCTTCACCCCGGTGAAGGCGCTGACCATCGCCCTCCAGTACGACTACACCTACAACAGCGCCAAGGACTACGTGCCGACCGCGTTCGGCCCGTCGCTCGCCTCCACCGACGCCAGCCAGGTGCTGCTGTTCGTCTCGCGCGACTTCTGAGCGCGTCGCGGGGGCGCGCCAGCAAGGGGTGAGGTGGCATCCGGCCAGATCCGCGCCGGGTGCCGCCTCCCCGAAACCGGGCGCCATCCGCCGTCGCCAGCGGTGCCTCGGGCTTGACGCAGCCGAGAATCCCCGCTAAGGGCACTCCCTCGCTTTTGGATTTGGTGCCGTTCGGCCCTCCCGAAGGGAAGGGCGGGGCGGCGCTTGTTCATCTCCGCAGGGGCCGGCCTCCACCGGACGCGGAGCAACACCCGTGCAGGTTCTCCTGAAGACCTGCGCCACATGGAGAAGAGAGCAGTGGCTCGTATTGCCGGCGTCAATATTCCGACCAACAAGCGCGTCGTCATCGCGCTCCAGTACATCCACGGCATCGGCCCCAAGAAGGCCGAGGAGATCGTCGAGAAGGTGGGCATCCCGGCCGAGCGCCGCGTCAACCAGCTGACCGACCAGGAAGTGCTGCAGATCCGCGAGACCATCGACCGTGACTATATGGTCGAGGGCGACCTGCGCCGCGAAGTGGCGATGAACATCAAGCGCCTGATGGACCTCGGCTGCTATCGCGGCCTGCGCCATCGCCGCGGCCTGCCGGTGCGCGGCCAGCGCACCCACACCAATGCCCGCACCCGCAAGGGTCCGGCCAAGCCCATCGCCGGCAAGAAGAAGTGAGCGGCGCATCAGCCCGCTGACAAGACCCGTCCCCGCCGGGACCCGTCCCGTGGGGGCCATCCCGAGCGCCTGGAGTTACGGGCGCGCCTGAAGGATCAAGGAAGACATGGCCAAAGAAGCAACACGCGTGAAGCGCCGCGAGCGCAAGAACATCGCCTCGGGCGTCGCCCATGTGAGCGCCTCGTTCAACAACACCATGATCACCATCACCGACGCCCAGGGGAACACCATCTCCTGGTCCTCGGCCGGCGCCATGGGCTTCAAGGGCTCGCGCAAGTCGACCCCGTACGCGGCCCAGGTCGCGGCGGAAGACGCCGCGCGCAAGGCCGCCGAGCACGGCATGCGCACCCTCGAGGTGGAAGTGTCCGGTCCCGGCTCGGGCCGCGAATCGGCGCTGCGCGCGCTCCAGGCGGCGGGCTTCCTCGTCACCTCGATCCGCGACGTGACGCCGATCCCGCACAACGGCTGCCGCCCGCGCAAGCGTCGCCGCGTCTGATCGGCCCTTCCCGCGGGGCGAGACGCCCCATGGGTCCACTGCCCGGTTTTTCTCCCCATTCGGGACGGGCATGAGCGACGGGGCCGCCGACATGAAGCCCCGACGCCGCCCGGCGAGAAAGCAAGGTGATCCAAGTGATTCAGAAGAACTGGCAAGAGCTGATCAAGCCCGAGAAGCTGCAGGTCAATCCCGGCCACGATCCCAGGCGCCTCGCGACGGTCGTCGCCGAGCCGCTGGAGCGCGGCTTCGGCATGACGCTGGGCAACGCGCTGCGCCGCATCCTGCTCTCGTCGCTGCAGGGCGCGGCGGTGACCTCGATCCACATCGACGGGGTGCTGCACGAGTTCTCGTCGATCCCCGGCGTGCGTGAGGACGTCACCGACATCATCCTCAACGTGAAGGACATCGCCATCAAGATGCAGGGCGAAGGCCCCAAGCGCATGGTGGCGAAGAAGACCGGCCCGGGCGTGCTCACCGCCGGCGACATCCAGACCGTGGGCGACGTGCAGGTGCTCAACCCGAACCTGCCCATCTGCACGCTGGACGACGGCGCGGAGCTGCGCATCGAGTTCACCGTCGACACCGGCAAGGGCTACGTGCCGGCGGACCGCAACCGGCCCGAGGACGCGCCGATCGGCCTGATCCCGATCGACAGCCTCTATTCGCCGGTGCGCAAGGTCTCCTACAAGGTCGAGAACACCCGCGAGGGCCAGATCCTCGACTATGACAAGCTCACCATGCAGATCGAGACCGACGGCTCGATCACGGCCGAGGACGCGCTCGCTTATGCCGCGCGCATCCTGCAGGACCAGCTGGAGATCTTCGTCAACTTCGAGGAGCCCAAGCGCGAGAGCGAGCAGACCGCCATCCAGACGCTGCCGTTCTCGCCGGCGCTGCTGAAGAAGGTGGACGAGCTCGAGCTTTCGGTGCGCTCGGCCAACTGCCTGAAGAACGACAACATCGTCTATATCGGCGACCTGATCCAGAAGAGCGAGACGGAGATGCTCCGCACCCCGAACTTCGGGCGCAAGTCGCTGAACGAGATCAAGGAAGTGCTCGCCTCCATGGGCCTGCATCTGGGCATGGAAGTGCCCGGCTGGCCGCCGGAGAACATCGAAGAGCTGGCCAAGCGCTTCGAGGAGCATTACTGACCGAACCGAAAGGCGGCGCTCCGCGCCGCCGCAATCCTTTGGCGCGGCCCGAGCCGCTTGTTTCCATCGGCTCGCAACGCCGCCATCTTCAGGAGTTCGCCGTCATGCGTCACGGCAAGGTACATCGCAAGTTCAACCGCACCTGGGAGCATCGCAAGGCGATGTTCTCCAACCTCGCGGGCGCGCTCATCACCCACGAGCAGATCGTCACCACGTTGCCGAAGGCGAAGGACCTGCGTCCCGTCGTCGAGAAGCTGGTGACGCTCGCCCGTCGCGGCGACCTGCACGCCCGCCGCCAGGCGATCGCCGAGCTGCGCGATCCGGCCGTGGTGAAGCGCCTCTTCGAGGTGCTCGCGCCGCGCTACAAGGAGCGTCCGGGCGGCTACACCCGCATCATCAAGGCCGGGTTCCGCTATGGCGACTGCACCCCGGTGGCGGTGATCGAGTTCGTGGACCGCGACGAGGACGCCAAGGGCGCCGCCGATCGCGCCCGCGTGGCGGCCGAGGCGGACGCCGCGGCGGCCTGGATCACGGCCGGCCGCACGGCGCAACGCGATCCGATTTCGAAAGGGCGCCGGCTTCAGAACCGGCGCCCTTTCTGCGTTTGGTTCCCCGCGCACCGGCGCGGGTTCCGCACCGGCATGAGCTTTCGTCATGCTCGCATGTGAAAGGGTCATTTGCCTCGGTGCCGGCCGGTCTGCACCTTGCCAGGGCGGCATCAGGTGACATGGCTCCTCCGCCTGGAGGAGCGGCGCGGATTCCGCCCCGCCGCCAGAAAAGCTGCGTCGGCGCGGCCAAGAAGCCAAGAAGCGACGACCGCAGTCCCCAGGGGGCCGTGCGCGGTCCGCTCGCCGAGGAAAGTGCGGGAAACGCATGCGAGACGCGCAGGTGGGCCGCGCGGCGCCGCAAGACGCCGGAACCTTCGACTATGTCATCGTCGGCGCGGGATCGGCGGGGTGCGTGCTGGCCAACCGGCTCACCAAGGACCCCGCGGTGCGGGTGCTGCTGCTGGAGGCCGGCCCGAAGGACAATTACATCTGGCTGCACGTGCCAATCGGCTACTACTTCACCTTCGGCAATCCGCGGGTGGACTGGTGCTTCACCACCGAGCCCGAGCCGGGCCTCGGCGGCCGCCAGATCAAGTATCCCCGCGGCAAGGTGCTCGGCGGCTGCTCCTCCATCAATGCCATGGTCTATATCCGCGGCCAGGCGGCGGACTACGACCGCTGGCGCGACGCCGGCAATCCCGGCTGGGGCTGGGACGAGGTGCTGCCCTATTTCAGGCGCTCGGAGGACTATTCCAAGGGCGCCAACGCCTATCACGGCGCCGGCGGCGAACTGGCGGTGGAGCCGATCGGCGAGAGCTGGGAAATCCTCGACGCCTTCGAGCAGGCCTGCATCGAGACCGGGCTTCAGCCCACCGACGACTTCAACAAGGGCGACAGCGAGGGGGTCGGCCGCTTCGACCTCACGCGCCGCAACGGCCTGCGCTGGAGCACGGCGCGCGCCTTCCTGCGCCCGGCGCTGGAGCGCCCAAATTTGAAGGTGCTCACCGGCGCGCACGTCCAGCGCCTCACCTTCGAGGGGCAGCGCTGCACCGGTGCCGAGTTCCGGCAGGACGGCACCCTGTTCACGGCCAAGGCGTCCGGCGAGGTGATCCTCTCCAGCGGCGCGGTCGGCTCGCCGCAGACGCTCGCCTGCTCGGGCATCGGCTCCGGCCACAGGCTGCGCTACCTCGGCATCCCGGTGGTGGCGGACCTGCCCGGCGTCGGCGAGAATCTTCAGGACCACGTGGCCCTGCGCATGCTGTTCAAGGTGAAGGATACGATCACCCTGAACCAGCAAGCCGCCACCTGGTTCGGCAAGGCGAAGATGGCGCTGCAATACGCGCTGCTGCGCAAGGGGCCGCTCACCATCCCGCCGGCTCTGGTGAGCGCCTTCACGCGCTCCTCGCCCGAGCAGGCGACGCCCAACGTGCAGTTCGTCGCCTATCCCGTGAGCTTCGACAAGGTGGGCGACGCGCCCCATCCCTATCCCGGCTTCACGGCCTCCGCCTGCCTGCTCAACCCGTTCAGCCGCGGCCATGTGCGCATCGCCTCGGCCGATCCGAACGTGGCGCCCAAGATCCAGCTCAACTTCCTGACCGACGAACGCGACCTCGATATCGCCGCCGGCGCCATGCGCGCGGTCCGGCGGGCGATCTCCGGCCCCGCTTTGGCGCGCTTCGCGCCGCAGGAGATGCAGCCTGGCGTCGCCGCCCAGACGGACGACGAACTGAAGGACGCGGCGCGGCGCTACGGCATGACCATCTTCCATCCCGTGGGCACCTGCCGCATGGGCACCGATGCCGGCGCCGTTGTGGATGCGCGCCTCAAGGTGCACGGCATCGGCGGGCTGCGCGTGGTGGACGCCTCGGTGATGCCCACCATCACCTCGGGCAACACCAATGCGCCCACCATCATGATCGCCGAGAAGGCAGCCGACATGATCCTTGCGGATCGCCGCGGCGCGGCCTGAGGCATGGCGGCCGGGATCGACAGAAAGGCGACGACGTGACCGAGGCAGCAGCCGCAGCCGACCCCCTCGCGCTCTATTGGGAGACGCCGCCCGGCACGCCGGTCAATCTTCCCGCCGCGTTCGCCCGCGCGCCCGCGCGCCGCTATGCGGCCGCCGAAGGGGCGCTGGGCCTCG
>NZ_JBNFNU010000127.1:0-10510 GCF_057364445.1 Xanthobacter sp. BG11Y11_SDJG | reverse complement strand
GCGGCCATCCTGCCGCGTCTCTTGGCGCGCCTCCTGCCGCCCCTCGGCGCGGCGCTCGGCGGCCCGCTCCTCGGAGGCGCGGAGATCGGCGAGGTGCGCATCCAGTTCCTGGAGCGCGTCGAGGCCGTCGAAATCCGGCAGCGGCGGCTCCGCGTCGTGCGGGAACACGTCGTCGGGATCGATGCCGCGCGCATCCGCCCCGCGCACATCCGGTCGGCGCCCGTCCTGAGCGCGCCCATCATGATTACGCCCGTCCTGACCACGCCCGTCTTGGCGCGGAGCGGCGGGCCGGCGCTCGGCGCGCGGCTCCCAGCGCCGCACTTCGCCGCGCGGCGGCTCCTCGTCATAGCGGTGCGCCGGGGCCTCCGCCGCAGCGCGCCGCGGCGAGGAGGTCAGCTCGTCGTCGGCAATGATCCGGCGGATGGAGGCGAGGATTTCGTCCATGGAAGGTTCTTGGAGCTTGGGGCTTGCAGACATGTCTCGACACCTCGGCCGGAGACGTCACTCGACCCTCGCGCTGGCAAACGCGACCGGACGCCAGAATCACCTGTAACTTGGGGAATTATGGCATCCGGAATAGGTGTCGCAACCCGCACGGGCGCTCTTTATCCGGCTTTATTTGGTTGCAGCTTACTTGCCGTCGGGGGTGCGAACGCCGGCCCAGCTGTCGCGCACCTGATTGTAGTGCACCGTGGGATTGTAGACGTTCACCCGGAGCCGCAGCGAGATCGCATCGAGCTTGCCGATGATGGAGACCAGCTGATAGCCGGCCACCACGCGGTCGCGCTGGGCGGTCACCAGGGCCGACCGGCTGTTGGTGAGGTCGCGCTGCGCGTTCAGCACGTCGGTCGTGGTGCGCTGGCCGACGCGCCATTCCTCGCGCACGCCCTCAAGGGCGAGCGTGTTGGCGGCCACCGCCGACTGGGCCGCCTCGATCTGCGCCTTCGAGGCCTCAAGCGCGCCCCAGTACTGCACCGCCTGGGCGCGGATGGCGTCGCGGTTCACGTCCACCTCGATCCGGGCCTGGGTGAGCAGCTCCTTGTTCTGGCGGATGTTCGCGTATTCGACGCCGCCTGATAGATCGGCACCGACAGGTTCAGCGTCACCTCGGCGGCGCGCGCGCTGTCCACCGCCGCAGAGCTGTCATACGTCTGGTAGAGCTGGCCCTGGACGTTGAGGTTGGGCATCAGCGCGCCCTCGGCCACCTTCACCTGGAACATGGCGGCATCGACGGCGAACTCGGAGGCCTTCACCGCCGGGTGATGGTTGAGGCCCGCCGTGACCACCTGGCCGAGATTGCGCGGCAGCATGGCCTCGATCGCCGCGCCCGGCGACACGAGACGCCCGGGCTCGACGCCGATCACCTGCCGGTAGACCGCCTTGGCGGAGGACAGGTTGGCGACCGCCTGACTCACCCCGTACTGGGCATCGGCGACCCGCGCCTCGGCCTGGGCGACGTCGGTGCGGGTCACCTCGCCCACATTGAAGCGGTCGCGCGTGGCGCGCAGTTCCTGCTGCAGGGCGGCGAGGTTCTGATTCTGCAGATCCAGCAGCGCGATCGCCTGGATCACGTTCATATAGGCAGTGGCGGCGTTGAGGAGGACCGTCTGCTCGGTGTTGCGCAGCGTCTCGCGCGAGCCGCGCACCTGCGATTCGGCGGTGCGCGTGGAATTGGCGGTGATGAAGCCGTTGAAGATGGTCTGCGTCGCCGTGAGCGCGAACTGGCGCGGCCACAAGGTGCCGGACGTCGACACGCCCTGGGCCTGGGAGCGAGCGGTTTCGACGCCCGCCGAGGCGGTGGCGAACAAAGTGGGCCGGTAGCCCGACAGCGCCTGGGGCACGGTCTCATCCACGGCGCGGGTGCCGGCGCGCTGCGAATTGAGGGTCGGATTGTTCACATAGGCCTGGGCCAGCGCCTGATCGAGCGTCTGCGCCGCGGCTTCCCGGGCGGGAAGGGCGAGCGCGGCCAGCGCCAGGAAGGCCAGGCCGGAGGCCAGGGCCGGTCGGCGCATGCTCGTCGCAAACGACATCGAGTTCTCCTGGTCCGACACGGCGCGCAGCAGCCCCCGTCGTGGGCTGTGCCGTGCGGTAACTTTTGGAAAGATATCCGCACGCTGGCGCCGGCGAAACCGATCGGTTCGATGCCACGGCGCTTTTCGCAGCACCGCGGCAATCGGGCCACAGGTCGCTCAGAAAACGAAGCGCGGCGCGGCCTCGAAGCCCGGCAGCGGCGGTACGGCAGCATTGAAGGCGATGCGCTCGCTCGGCTGGCCCGCCACCTTGGTGAAGACGCAGGCGCGCCCGGCGCCGCCGCCGCCCACCACGCAGATCAGGCGGCCGCCTCCTTCAGCTGCGCGAACAGCGCGGCCGGAACCTCGTCCACCGCCCCATTGATCAGGATGCAGTCATAGGGCGCCTCGCTCGCCCAGCCGGCGGCGAGCGGCCCCTGCATGACCGCCACGTTGTCGACCCCGAGTTCGGCCAGAGTGGACGTGGCGGCGGCGGCGAGGTCCGGGTCCTCCTCCAGCGCCACCACCTGCTGCGCGAGGCGCGAGAGCAGCGCCGAGGAATAGCCGGTGCCGGCGCCCACATCGAGCACATGCTCGCCCGCCTCGATGTCGGCGAGCTGCACCAGGCGGGCGAGGATCATGGGCTCCACCAGGAAGCGCGGCGCCGCGCCGGCGCCGGCGGCGCGGATCTGGAGGTCGTCGTCGATATAAGCGAGCGACTTCAGGCTGGCCGGCACGAAGCGCTCGCGCGGTATCTCCAGCATGGCGGCGATGATGCGGTGGTCGGTCACGTCGTTGGTGCGCACCTGGCCGTCCACCATGCCGCGGCGAAGCTCGGCGAAATCGATCATGTCATGCCTCCGGCCATCGCGCGGGCCGACGACCGCGCCAACACCACGGCTGCGCCCAAGGGCCAGCCTTCGCGCCCAAGAGCCATATTGCCGCCCGATTTGCAAGGCGCCGGGCCACCGCACCCGCCGCCGGCGGAATTGATCTGGCGCATTGCCGCCGCCGCGGCGGCCCCACAGGAATGCCCGCCGCGAGATCCCGGCTTGCGCAGGCCCGGCGCCGCAGGAAGGATGGTGCGATGAGCGAGTCCCCTCAAACCCGGATGCCCCCTGCGCGCTCCCTCCTGGCCGATGCGGGCGCTAGCATCACGGAAGAGAACATCCACCGGCTGGTGCACGGCTTCTACGATCAGGTGCGCGCCGACACCCTGCTCGGCCCGGTGTTCGGCCGCGAGATCGCGCCCGAAGCGTGGCCGGTGCATCTCGCCAAGATGTGCGACTTCTGGTCCTCGGTGCTGCTGCGCACCGCGCGCTATGACGGCCGGCCGCTGCCGCCGCATCTGCGCATGCCGGATTTGACCGACACCCATTTCGCCCGCTGGCTGAAGCTGTTCCGGACCACCGCCGATGCCGTGTTCGCGCCCGCCGATGCCAACCGGGTGATCGCGCTCGCCGAACGCATCGGCACCAGCTTCCGGCTCGCCATCGCCCTCCACCGGGGCGAGGACACCATGAAAGTCGCCCCCCTGCCCCGCGGCTGACGGACCGCGGATCGGCCAGCGCGACGCCTCAAGGTCAAGCTTGGCGTTGGGCGCCCCGCGGGTGCATGCTAGAGGCGACGGCAAAGCAAGCGCCGACGCCACGGCGCGCCGGGAAAACGGGTCGGGGGAGACCATGAGGCAGACCATGGTGCGCGCATTGGTGGGCGCGGCGGCGCTGATGCTGGCGGGCGCGGTCGCCCCCGCAGGCGCGCAGACGCTGGAGCGGGTGGCGGAGAGCCAGACCTTCCGCATCGGCTACCGCCACTTCGCTCCGCCTTATTCCTTTGCGGCACAGGGCGGACAGCCGGCCGGCTACATCGTCGATCTGTGCCGCGAGGTGGCGGGCGCGGTGAAGCAGCACCTGAGGCTGCCGAGCCTGAAGATCGACTATGTGATGATCACCGCCGAGAACCGCTTCGAGGCGGTGAAGAACGGCCAGATCGACATCCTGTGCGACCCGACCTCCATGACCATGTCGCGCCGGGCGCTGGTGGACTTCTCTCTGCCCACCTTCCTCGACGGCGCCAGCGTGGTGACGCGCGGCACGCCGGTGAAGGGGCTGGAGGACCTCAAGGGCAAGAAGGTGGGCGTGCTCAAGGGCACCACCACCGAGGAGACCCTGCGCACCACCCTCGCCCAGATGCGCATTCCCGCCGACATCGTGCTGGTGGACGACCACCCGAAGGGCCTGGACCTTCTGGCGGACGGCAAGCTCGACGCCTATTTCGGCGACCGCGGCATCCTCGCTTATCTCATCCGCACCCGCTCCAAGAGCGGCAACCTGACCCTCTCGGAGCAGTACTTCACCTTCGAGACCTACGCCCTCGCCATGCCGCGCGGCGACCAGGCGTTCCGCCTCCTGGTGGACACGACGCTGGCCAATCTCTACCGCACCGAGAGCATCCGGCAGATCTATGCGCGCTCGTTCGGCGCGTTTCCGCCGGACCAGTTCCTCGATGCGCTGTTCGTCATCAACGGCGTGCCGAAATAGGGCGCGTCAGGGGCGCGGCACCCGGTATTCCGCCGGCGCGCCGCCGGCGGCGCTGTCGAACACGACCAGGAGCCGGTAGTCCTCGCTGGGCGCGTCGGCGAGCACCAGCAGGCCCTCCGCCTTGGCCATGGGATGGGCCGAGGCCAGGACCGCCAGCGGGCGCGTCGCCTCCCCGACCCCGTCCCAGAAATGCACCACGCTCGGATAGGACAGGCCCGGCTGCTCGGTCACATCGAGCCCGGCAAGGATCAGGAAGCCGCCCGCCACCGCCACCAGGTCGCGGATGCCGAAATTCGCGCCGAGCCGCGCGCGCAGAACCGCCGGCTTGAAGGCCGGCGCCGCCGCCGGGTCGAACAGACCCGCCGCCGGCAGGCGCAGCACGACGGCGCGGCCGTCGCGGGTGGGCGCGCGCAGGCCGAAATAGAGGTCGCCGTCCTTGGCGGCGAGGCCCTCGATGTTCACTCCGCCGGCATCGAGCCCCAGGCAGGGGCCGTCGCGCCGGCAGGCTTGCGCCGCAAGCTCCGGCACCGCGGCGATCAGATCCTCCAGGACGCCGGTCCGCGCCACTTCCGGCGCCGGTCGGGGTCCGTCGAAGCCGCCGAAGGCCGGCCTTCCGGTGGCCGGATCCACCGGGATGCGGAACAGGCCGAAGCGCGCGCCCTGGTAGCTGCCGCTGCCGCGCGAGGCGCCGTGCGAGCCGGTGACGTAATAGAAGCCGCGATCGCCCACCCGCACGAAGGCGGCGCCTTCGGCGTCCACCTCCTTGTTGCGCGCGCCGGCCTCGTCCTTCTTGGCGACCAGGGTGATGGCGGAACCGAGCGTGACGGCGTCCGCCGAGACGGTCACGAGCCGCACATGGCGCACGCCGTCGCTGACCAGGAGGCAGGCGCGCACCGCCGCCCCGGCCTGGGTGCCGCAGGCGATGGCGCTGATGTCCTTCGCCTCGTCCTTGCCCTCGAACGCCCCGCGCACGTCCAGCTGACGCACGGGCGCGACCAGAGCGGGCGGTGCCGGCGGCGCGCCGTCGGGGCCGTGGGCGTGGGCGTCAGGACCAGCCCAGACGCTGAAGAGGACCCCGGCGGCGACGGCGACCATCCGGCGCGCCCGAGGTCGCGCTGCGGACAGCGATAGGGCGTGTCCCAAGGCCTTGTCCTTTCCAAAAGCCGGCGGTGGCGGCGGGGGCACTGTGACTATTTCCTCCAGCAGGGCCAAGCCCGTCGCACCGGAGCTAGTCGAAGGCGGCGCCGGAGAGAAGTGCCACGAGATCCGCCTGTCGGCTGACGCCAACCTTGGCGAGCACGTGCTTGAGGTGGGTGCGGACGGTCTCGCGCGATATCCCAGCCGACGCGGCGCGCTGTCCACGGTCTCGCCTTGGGCGATCGCGCGGGCAATCCGCGCCTCGCCGGCCGTCAGGTCGAACAGCCCAGCCAGCACATCGGCGCTCGGAACCACGCCCCGATCCACCGGCGTAACGATCAGAAGTGCGGTGGACATGTCGAAGATGTCGTTGGCGGCGCGGCGGATGGGAATGAGGTGGAGAATGTGCGGCTTGCGTTCGGCCTGCGCCCGCACCGGGATGGAGAAGGCGCTGGCGCCCCCGGCGAGCACGGCGCCCAGGGCGTCGCTGAACAGGCGGTCGGCGGCGCTGTCGGTGACGGCGAGACGTTGGGGGGCGTCGAGCAGGAGATCCGGGATCAGCGCCTCGAACCGGGCATTGGCCGCATAAAGCCTGCCCCGTCCGCGCAGCACCGCCGCCGGCAAACCGGACGCGGCGAGCGCCTCGGCCATGGCGCGCGCCTTTTCGAGCCCGAAATGCGCGCCGAGCAGCGCCGCGCGGGCGAGGTGAGGGCGCAGCGTGTCGAGCATCGCCACCGATTGCAGGTCCACCACGCCCTTGGCGTGGGCCTTCTCGAAGCTGAAGATGATGGCGTCGCCGCTGGGCACCTGGAGCATGGTGCCGGTGGCCCAGCCGAGGCCGTTCTTGCGGTAGATGTCCCTATAGACCGGGTCGGCTGCCATCTCCTCCTCGGTGAAGAAGTCGTTGTCGCGCACGAAGCCGGCATGGTTGGCGCTGGCGAGGCGCTGCGGCCGGGGGTTGCGGGCGTGCCAGCCGGTGCGCACGAAGTCGTCGAACAATGGCTGGATGGTGGACGAGGCGGTCCAGCGCGTTCCCGCCACGTTGGCGGTGAACAGCACGCCGCCGACGCCGTCGATGCGGGCCGACAACAGGTCCAGCAGCCGCGGCCAGAGTTCGGGAACCGCCGCAGCCTCGTAGATCAGGTCGGTGACCCTGGTGAACTCGTCATGGTCCAGCATCCCTCCAACCTCGAACCAGACCCTACCGGTTGAGAATTTGCGCCAGCCGCGCGGCCTCCCGCAACGGGAAAACGTCATGCGGGCACAGCTTTCGGTTAGGTCAGGGTTGCAGCGCGCCCCGCGCAGGGCGGATGCGGCGGCGAGATACCTCTCCTGCGGCGCGCGATGGCCGCGCGCGGGAGATGCGGCAAGGCACGGACCCGCCTGGACCGCGCCCTCAGTAGAGCCCGCCGGTCCCGGAGCGCACGGCGCGGTCGGCCTCGGGCGTCACGGTGCCGTCCGAATAGACCACGTTGTAGCCGTCCGGCGGGGCGGTGCCGGGCTTGAAGGCCTCGAGGATGGCGTTGCCGTCGCCGGCGCTCGTGCGCTGGCCGCTCTTGCGGTCGATGCGCACCAGCTTGATGCCGGCCGGCACCCGGAACGGGATGGCGGGCCGGTCGGCGATGGCGGTGCGCAGGAACTCGCGCACCACCGGCGCGGCGAGGACGCCGCCGGTGGAGCCCTTGCCCATGGGCCGCGGCTTGTCGTAGCCGAGATAGACGCCGACCACGATTTCCGGCGTGAAGCCGATGAACCAGGCGTCGCGCTCGTCGTTGGTGGTGCCGGTCTTCCCGGCGATGGGCTTGCCCAGCTCCTTCAAGGCGGTGCCGGTGCCGCGCTGCACCACGCCTTCCATCATGGAGGTGATCTGGTAGGCGGTCATGGGGTCGAGCACCACCGGGCGCCGGTCGATCAGCGTCGGCTCGGGCTGGTTCTGCCACTTGGCGGCATCGCAGCCGCGGCATTCGCGCTCGTCGTGGCGATAGATGGTGTGGCCGTAGCGATCCTGGATGCGGTCGATCAGCGACGGCGTAACCTTGCGCCCGCCATTGGCGATCATGGCGTAGGCGCCGGTCATGCGCAGCAGCGTGGTCTCGCCGGAGCCGAGCGCCATGGCGAGGTAGGGCGGCATGTCGTCATAGATGCCGAAGCGCTTGGCGTAGTCGGCGATGATCGGCATGCCCACGTCGTTGGAGAGCCGCACCGTCATCACGTTGCGCGACTGCTCCAGGCCGAAGCGCAGGGTCTGGGGGCCGTAGAACTTGCCGGAATAGTTCTCCGGCCGCCAGGTGGCCTGGCCCTGCTGCTCCAGCTCGAACGGGGCGTCCATGACGATGGTGGACGGGGTGTAGCCATTGTCCAGCGCCGCCGCATAGACGAACGGCTTGAACGAGGAACCGGGCTGCCGCATGGCCTGTGTCGCGCGGTTGAACTGGCTCTCGTCGTAGGAGAAGCCGCCGGTGAGCGCGAGCACGCGGCCGGTGGTGGGATCCATCACCACGATAGCGCCCTCGACCCCCGGGATCTGGCGCAGGCGATACTGGCCCGGCCGGTTGGCGAACGGCTCCACATAGATCACGTCGCCCGGCTTCACCACCTGGTTGAGCGCCTTGCGGGTCCACTTGACGCCGTCGGCGGGCAAAAGCTCCACCACGCGCTCGTGCGAGCGCTGGCCGGACTTCTCGCGCCGCGGCTGCAGGCCGATGCGGGCATTGTCCTTGTTGACGTCGAGCACCACGGCGATGCGCCACGGCACGTCGCCGAACTCCTTCACCTCGCCGAGCTTCACGCCCCAGTCGACGCCGGCGAGCTCAAAGTGGGTGATGGGGCCGCGCCAGCCGCGCGCCTCGTCATATTTGATCATGCCCTCGGTCAGCGCCTTGCGGGCCGCCACCTGGAGGTCGCTCCGCAAGGGCGTCCGCACCGAGAGGCCGCCCTCATAGAGCTTGCGCTCGCCGTAGCGCTCGTAGATCTGCCGGCGCACCTCCTCGGCATAGTATTCCGCCGCCTCCGCCTGGGCGCCGGTGGCGCGCGGCGTGACGGTCAAGGGCGACTTCTTGGCCGCCTCGCCGTCGGCGGTGGACACGAAGCCGTTCTCGACCATGCGATCGATCACCCAGTTGCGGCGGTCGATGGCGCGGTCGCGGTCGCGGAACGGATTGTAGGTGGACGGCGCCTTGGGAAGGGCGGCGAGATAGGCCACCTCCTGCACGTTGAGCTGGTCCACCGACTTGTCGAAATAGACCAGCGCCGCCGCGGCGATGCCGTAGGCGCCCATGCCGAGATAGATCTCGTTCAGATAGAGCTCGAGGATGCGGTCCTTGGAATAGGCACGCTCGATGCGCAGCGCGAGCAGCGCCTCCTTGATCTTGCGATCAAGGGAGACCTCGTTGGTGAGCAGGAAGTTCTTCGCCACCTGCTGGGTGATGGTGGAGGCGCCCTGCGGCCGGACGTTCTTGCCGTAATTCTGGAGGAAGTGGCTCGCGGCGCGGAAGATGCCCGTCGGGTCGAGGCCGCCGTGCTCGTAGAAGTTCTTGTCCTCGGCCGACAGGAAGGCCTCGATCACCAGCTTCGGCACCGACTGGATCGGAATGTAGAGGCGGCGCTGCTTGGCGTATTCGGCGACCAGCGCGCCGTCGGCGGCGTGCACGCGCGTCATTACCGGCGGCTCGTAGTTCTGCAGCTGCGAATAATCGGGCAGGTCCTGGGAATACTTCCAGACGAAATAGGTCGCGCCCGCCGCGCCCACCAGGAGGACGAGGGTGCCGAGCGCGAACATGAACCCGAAGAACCGCAACAGCACCCGCATCGTCCCGCCTTCCTCCTGCGGGCCGGAACCCGCCGCTTGCCGACCCTGCATCGCCATAGCGCGAGATCGCCGCGCTGCGAAGGACAAAGTGCTGCTCCCCGACGGCCGCGGCCTTGCGCTCCGTCACATCGGCGCGACCGCGCGCCACTCCCGCCGTCGCCGAAGGGAATCCGGCCACTTCTATGGTGGCCAAACGTGGCTGCTTCGCGACAAGCGCGACGCTTCCGCCCGCTTCTGCAGCCTGCCGCTACGGTACCTTTTGCGCGGCGCGGGCGGAAGCGCCGGCCAGCTGCGGCGCGAAGAAGTCCGAGATCGCCTGCATGATGGCGTCGGTGACGCGGTCGCGCCATGCATCCGAGGTCAGGAGCTTCAGGTCGGCGGGGGTGGACATGTAGCCCAGTTCCACCAGCACCGAGGGTACGTCGTGGGCGCTCAAGACCTTGAAGCCGGCGGAGCGCAGCGGCGTGCGGTGGGTGCGCACCGCGCCCTTCAACTGGCCCACCAGCGAGCGTGCGAACAAGGAAGAGAAGTTGCGGGTCTCGCGCCGGGCGAGGTCCACCAGGATGCCCGCCACCTCGTCGCTTTCGTCGGAGAGGTCGACGCCGGCGATGAGGTCCGCCTTGTTCTCCTTCTCGGCGAGGGTGGCCGCGTCGGCGTCGCTCGCGGTCTCGGAGGCGGTATAGACGCTGGCGCCGCGCGCCTGGCCGTCGCCGGCCGCCAGCGCGTCGGCATGGAGCGAGACGAACAAAGCGGCGCGGCTGGCGCGGGCGATCCGCACCCGCTCGCCGAGCGGCACGAACACGTCCTCGGTGCGCGTCATCACCACCCGGTAGGTGCCCGCCTTCTCCAGCTTGTCGCGCAGCGCCAGCGCTGTCTCCAGCACGATCGCCTTCTCGGCGAACGCGCTGCGGCCGGTGGTGCCGCTGTCGATGCCGCCATGGCCGGGATCGAGCACGATCACCGGGCGGGTGTCTCCCGGCGCGGCGGCGGAAGGCGCGGGCGCCCGGCGGCGGGGC
>NZ_JBNFNU010000126.1:0-10530 GCF_057364445.1 Xanthobacter sp. BG11Y11_SDJG | reverse complement strand
CTGCCGGCGTCAGACGCGCCCCGCGCACGCCTTGCCGCCGCCCGGCCGGCGCATCGCGCTGGCGCGCGACGCCGCCTTCTCCTTCGTCTACGGCCATGTGCTGGCGCACTGGCGGCGCAGCGGCGCCGAGATCGTTCCGTTCTCGCCGCTCGCGGACGAAGCCCCGGACGAGACCTGCGACGCGCTGTGGCTGCCCGGCGGCTATCCGGAACTGCATGCGCCCGGCTGGCGGCGGCGCGGCGCTTCCGCGACGGGGTGCGCCGGTTCGCGCAGACGCGGCCGGTGCATGGGGAGTGCGGCGGCTACATGGCGCTC
Source organism: Xanthobacter sp. BG11Y11_SDJG (assembly GCF_057364445.1). NCBI lineage: Bacteria > Pseudomonadati > Pseudomonadota > Alphaproteobacteria > Hyphomicrobiales > Xanthobacteraceae > Xanthobacter > Xanthobacter sp. BG11Y11_SDJG. The sequence continues at coordinate 10,215 of NZ_JBNFNU010000126.1, read as the reverse complement.
GGGCGCGCCTCGTGGATGCGGACGGCGCCGCGCACGAGATGCTCGGCCTCCTCGACCTGGAGACCAGCTTCGCGCAGCGGCGCATGAATCTCGGCTACCGGCAGGCGCGCCTCATGGCCCCCTCGCCCCTTGGCCCGGAGGGTCAGACGGTGCGGGGCCACGAATTCCACTACGCCACCACGCTCACGCGCGGCGACGATGCGCCGCTGGCGCAGCTCGCCGACGCTCAGGGGCTCGACCTCGGCCCGGCGGGCAGCCGCGCGGGCACGTGACGGGAAGCTTCTTCCACGCCATCGCCCGCGCCTGAACCGCCCGCGCGTGACCGGCGGACCGCCTACCGCGCGGTGGCGGCGAAAATCTGCCGCGCCACCAGCCAAGCGCAGGGAACGGCGACCAGCGCGCCGATGCCCGCGGCGAGCGGGATCAGGTTCATGTCCTGCATCGCCAGCGAAGGCGTCGCGAGGACGACCATCACCCCGATGCCCGCGAACGTGGTGCCCATCACGAGCCAGACGAGAATTGCCAGCTTCCACATGTCCCTGCCCTCCTTCGAGAGGTTCCAGGAACGTAACCCTGGCGGGGCGGGACAGGGTTGACCTCGATCAACGCTCGGCCCATGTGGATTGCGGCGCTGCGCCGCGGCGGCGCTGCGCGCGGGGAGGAAGCAGAGCATGAACAACAGCTGGGACAAGCGCTTTGCAGGTGAGGATTTCCTGTTCGGCGAAGCACCCAACGCCTTCCTCGCCCGGCAGGCGCCTCTGCTCAAAAAAGGCCAGCGGGCGCTGGCGGTGGCGGACGGCGAGGCGCGCAACGGCGTCTGGCTCGCCGAGCAGGGCCTGAGCGTGCATTCCATGGACTTCTCGTCGGTGGCACAGGCCAAGGCGCGCCAGCTTGCGGAGCGGCGCGGCGTGACGCTCGACTTCGAGCTGGCCGACCTCCTGACCTGGGAGTTTCCGCCCGAGGCCTACGACGTGGTCGCCACGATCTTCATCCAGTTCATGCCGCCCGAAGACCGCTCTCGGGTGTTCGCCGGCATGAAGCGGACGCTGAAGCCCGGCGGCCTCCTGCTCATGGAAGGCTACCGGCCCGAGCAGATCGCCTACGGGACCGGCGGTCCCTCCGATCCCACCTGGCACTACACCGAGGACCTGCTGCGCGCGGAATTCGCCGACTTCGAGATCATCGAGCTTGCGAGCTACGATGCCGAACTGAACGAGGGGACGCGGCACAAGGGTCCGTCCGCCCTCATCGACATCGTCGCACGCAAGCCCGCCTGATCTGCCGCAAGGAAACGCGGCGATTGCGCTCGCCCCTTTCCGCGACATCGGCGTTATGATCGCACGGACGGCCGAAGATGCCGCCACGCGGGCGCCCCCGCCCGCCTTTGCCGGGAGGACGTGAGCCATGAGGTGCGAACTCAAGGACGACGATTTCCGCGAGGCCGTGCTCGACATCGTCAGCGCCAAGGATGGCCAGGCGATCATCATCCAGGTGGTGGGCGGGTCGACCATCACCGGCTTTGCGCCCATGAGTGTCGGCCGGGACTATCTGCGCTGCCAGGTGGCGGCCGGCGCGGGGCACAAGGAGCAGGTCGTCCCCTTCCATTCCATAACCTGCGTGCGCTGAATCCCGTCCTTCGACGCGGGCCGCCGATGCTCGAGAAAGCCCGGACGCGCGCCGCGCGCATGGCGCGCCGGCGCACGCTTGCGCATGACGCGCTCGCGCGGCTGCGTCTTTCGTCCTATATGCGGTAACCGAACGCCCGCTTGGCTCTCAGCCTCAGGAGAAAGACCATGGCCTCTCCCCAGCCCATCACCCGCACCGACGCTCCGCGCTTCACCCTCCTGCGCGAGCAGATGCTGATCGGCGGCCAGTGGGTCGGCGCCGACAGCGGCGAGACCATCTCGGTCACCAACCCGGCCACCGGCGAGGTGATCGGCACGGTGCCGCGCGGCGGCACCGACGAGGCCCGCCGTGCCATCGAGGCCGCCGACAAGGCTTCGCCGGCTGGCGCGCGACCCCGGCCGGAGACCGCGCGGCGAAGCTGCACAAGCTCGCCGACCTCATCCTTGCCAATGCCGAGGAACTGGCCGTCATCCTCACCACCGAGCAGGGCAAGCCGCTGCCGGAGGCGCGCGGCGAGATCGGTGCCTCCGCCGCCTATGTGCGCTGGTTCGCCGAGGAGGCGCGCCGCCTCTATGGCGACGTGATCCCCTCCCCCTGGGCCGGCCGGCGCATCCTTGTCACCAAGGAGCCGGTGGGCGTGTGCGCGGCCATCACGCCGTGGAACTTCCCCTCCTCCATGCTGTCGCGCAAGATCGGCGCGGCGCTCGCCGCCGGCTGCACCGTGGTGTGCAAGCCGGCCGAGCTGACCCCCTTCTCCGGCCTCGCCTGGGGCGTGCTGGCGGAGATGGCGGGCATCCCGGCGGGCGTCGTCAACATCGTCACCGGCAAGTCCTCGCTGATCGGCGCCGAGATGACGTCGAACCCGATCGTGAAGAAGGTGACGTTCACCGGCTCCACCCCGGTGGGCAAGCTTCTGGTGAAGCAGTCGGCGGACACCATGAAGAAGGTGTCGATGGAACTCGGCGGCAACGCGCCGTTCCTGGTGTTCGACGATGCCGACCTCGATCTCGCGGTCGAGCAGGCGATCGCCTCCAAGTTCCGCAACGTGGGCCAGACCTGCGTGTGCGCCAACCGCTTCTATGTCCAGGCCGGCATCTATGACGCCTTCGCGGCGAAGTTCGCCGAGGCCTCGAAAAAGCTGAAGGTCGGCAACGGCATGGAGGAAGGCGTCGCCGCCGGCCCGCTGATCGACGAGAAGGCGCTGAAGAAGGTGGAGAGCCTGCTTGCCGACGCGCTCGGCAAGGGGGCGCAGGTGCTCGCCGGCGGCAAGCAGCCGCCGCAGGGCGGCACCTTCTTCGAGCCCACCGTGCTCAAGGGCGCGACCCAGGACATGGACTTCGCGCGCGAGGAGATCTTCGGCCCGCTCGCCCCGCTCTTCAAGTTCGAGACCGAGGAAGAGGCCGTCCGCTACGCGAACGACACCGAGTACGGTCTCGCCTGCTACTTCTTCACCAAGGACCTCGGCCGCGCCTTCCGCGTCTCCGAGGCGCTGCAGTACGGGCAGGTGGGCGTCAATGCCGGCGTCATCACCACCGAGGTGGCTCCGTTCGGCGGCGTGAAGGAGAGCGGCGTCGGCCGCGAGGGGTCCAAGTACGGCTGCGACGACTATCTCAACATCAAGTACGTCTGCCTCGGCGGCCTCTGAGCCGCTGACACGCGCCGCCGGGGCCTTGGCCCTGGCGGCCGCCCGACCGCCTCAGCCCGCGACACCGGACGCGCCGCGGGCCATCTCCACGATCAGCGACCGCAGCCAGCGGTGCGCCGGATCGTTCCGGTAGCGCACGTGCCACGCCATGTGGACCGGGAAGGTGCCGAGGTCGACCGGCGCCTCCACCACCTTCAGCCGCGGGTCGTGCGCGAGGCGCTGGCAGATCAGGCGCGGCAGCGTGGCGCAGAAATCGGTGGCCGCCACCATTTCAGGCACCGCGAGGAAATGCGTCACCGAGAGCGCGACCTCGCGCCTCAGGCCCTGCCGCTCCAGCGCCTGGAACAGGCCGGCCCGCAGGCGGCCGGGCGGCATGACGTTCACATGCTTCAGGCGCTCGAACTGGGCGCGGGTCAATTCCCCCGTCACCTGCGGATGGCCGGCGCGCACCACGCAGGCGAAGCCCTCGTCCATGAGGTGCTGGACCACAATGTTGTCCGGCGCATCGACCACGCGGCCCAGCGCCATCGCGGTGGTGCCGGAGACGACGCCGGTCTCGGCGAGGTCGGTGCCGTAGGGGGTGAGCCGCAGCGTGATGCCCGGCGCCACCTCGCCCAGCCGCGCGACGATCCCCGGAATGAGAGCGAACTCGACGAAGCCGTTCGGCGCCAGCGTGACCAGCCGCTCGGCGCGCGCCGGGTCGAACGCCTGCTGGCCCAGCACCACCGCGTCGATCTTGGCCAGCGCATCGGCGATCGCCGGCGCCAGGTCGAGCGCCAGGGCCGTCGGCTCGATGCCGTAGCGGGCGCGGACGAACAGAGGGTCCCGCATCACCGTCCGCAGCCGGCCCAAAGCGTTCGACAGCGCGGGCTGCGTGATGCCCAGGCGCGCCGCCGCGCGGGTGACGTTGCGTTCCTCCATCAGGGTGACGAAGACCGGCAGGAGATTGAGGTCGTAGCGCATCAGTTATAATGTTTTATGAATATCTAAAATCATATCAATAAATTTTAGGAATATGAAGGCCCGGCGCATGGTGAGCCTGTCCGAACCGGACGCATCCAGGACGGAGGCAGACATGAGCAAGGGCAAGGTTCTCGTGGTGGGCTCCAACGCCACCCGCATCGAGGTTCAGGGCGGCGGAACCGGCGCTACGGGGCAATATCTCAACGAAACCGTGGTGCCGGTGATGGCGATCCTCGCCGCCGGCTACGACGTGGTGCTCGCCACCCCGGAGGGCACGCGGCCGCACATCGACCCGGTCTCGGACGCGGCGACGCATTTCGACGGTGACCAGGCCGCCTATGAGAAGGCCAAGGCCTTCTATGCGGGCGATCCCTCCATGACCCATGTGCGCACGCTTCGTGCGGTGGTGGAGGAAGGGCTGGACGGCTATGCCGGCGTGTTCGTGCCCGGCGGTCAGGCGCCGGTGGTGGACCTGATGCAGGATCCCGACCTGGGCGTGATCCTGCGCCACTTCCACGCCCAGGCGAAGCCCACGGCCATGCTCTGCCACGGCCCCATGGCAGCGGTGGCGGCGATGCCCCATGCGCGGGAATTCCGCGCCGCGCTCATCGCCGGCGCCCCCGAGAAGGCCGCCGAATGGGCCAAGGACTGGCCCTATGCCGGCTATCGCATGACCGTGTTCTCCAACACCGAGGAAAAGGTGGTGGAGGACCGCATCCTCCATGCGAAGCTCCATTTCAACATGGTGGACGCGCTTCAGACCGCGGGCGGCGCGGTCGAAACCGGCACGGTCGACTTCGATCCCAACGTGGTCGAGGATCGCGAGCTCATCACCGGCCAGAATCCGCGCTCGGACCATCCGCTGGCGGCGCGGTTCGTGGCGGCGCTGGAGCGGCGCCGCGCCTGAGCCGCCGCCATCCGGCGGGGCGCGCCGCGGACCGCCGGAGCCGGCCCGTTTCACCCAAGCCAACATAGGAGAACCCCATGGCCGACCCCGTGAAGATCGTCGCCATCCTGGTCGCCCGCCCGGGCAAGGCGGAGGCCCTGAAGGGGCTCCTTTCCGGCATGGTCGGGCCGAGCCGAGCCGAGGCCGGCAATCGGCGCTACGACATCTGGCAGGATCAGGCCGATCCCGCACGGTTCGTCCTGGACGAACTCTATGTCGACGCCGACGCCATCGCAGCGCACCGGCAGAGCGCGCATTTCCAGAACTATCTCTCCCAGGTCGGCGACCTCGCCGATCGCACCGCCTTCCTGCTCGATCCCGTCGACGTCACCTGACCGGCGGGCGGCCCCCAAACGCGGAGCAGAGCGCCTTACCGCGCGGCCCCGCAGCCAAAGGACAAAGCAATGGCACTCAAGGATATCCTTCCGGGAAAGCTCGGCTTCGGCTCGGCGCCGCTCGGCAACATGTTCCGCGACATTCCCGAGGCCGAGGCGCGCGCCACCGTCGACGCCGCCTGGACCGACGGCATCCGCTATTTCGACACCGCGCCCTTCTACGGGGCGGGTCTTGCGGAAATCCGCATGGGCGAGGTGCTCGCCGGCCGGCCGCGCGGCGACTACGTCATCAGCACCAAGGTCGGGCGCGTGATCCTCGACGAGATCGAGGACGTCAGCACCCGCGACCAGGGCGAGAAGGGTGAGGTGTTCAAGCACGGTCGCCGAACCGGATCGTCAACGACTATTCGGCCGACGCCACGCTGCGCTCCATCGAGGACAGCCTGAAGCGCCTGAAGACCGACCGCATCGAGATCGCGTTCGTGCACGACGTGGCGCAGGACTTCTTCGGCGACGACTGGCTTGCCATGTTCGAAAGCGCCCGCACTGGCGCCTTCAGGGCGCTCGACCGGCTGCGGGACGAGGGCGTCATCAAGGCCTGGGGCCTCGGCGTCAACCGGGTGGAGCCGATCGAGCTGCTCATGGCGCTGGACGAGCCCCGGCCGGACGGCTTCCTGCTCGCCGGTCGCTACACCCTGCTCGATCACGACCGCGCGCTCCAGCGGGTGATGCCGGAGGTGGTCCGCCAGGGCCTCGGCATCGTCGTGGGCGGGCCCTACAGCTCGGGCGCGCTCGTCGGCGGCCCGAACTTCGAGTACGCGCCGGCGCCGCCGGCCATCCTCGACAAGGTGGCACGCATCAAGGCCATCGCCGACCGGCACGGGGTCAGCATGAAGGCGGCCGGCCTGCAGTTCTCGCTCGCCCATCCGGCGGTCGCGGCGGTGATCCCCGGCGCCAGCCGGCCCGAGCGCATCGCCGAGGACCGGGCGGCGCTGGAGGAGAGCGTGCCGGCGGACTTCTGGCGCGACCTGCGCGCGGCCGGCCTGGTGCATGCCACCGCGCCCTGCCGGGCGGCGCCTGAGCTCCGGGTGCTCCGCGCCCCGGACACGCACCTGAACGAGAAAAGGCCGCCGTGCTTGTCCAGCACGGCGGCCTTCTTCTTCTCAGCGGAGGGCTCGGAAGCCGTCCGGCGGGCGAGCGTGCCCGCTCAGTGGCCCATGGCCTTGACGATCTCCTCGGTGACCTTCTTCGCGTCGCCGAACAGCATCATGGTGTTGTCCTTGAAGAACAGCTCGTTCTCCACGCCGGCATAGCCCGAGCCCATGCCGCGCTTGATGAACAGCACGGTCTTGGCCCGCTCCACGTCGAGGATCGGCATGCCGAAGATCGGCGACTGCGGATCGGTCTTGGCGGCCGGGTTGGTCACGTCGTTGGCGCCGATGACGAAGGCGACGTCCGCCTGGGCGAACTCGGAGTTGATGTCCTCCAGCTCGAACACCTCGTCGTAGGGCACCTGCGCCTCGGCGAGCAGCACGTTCATGTGGCCCGGCATGCGGCCCGCCACCGGGTGGATGGCGTACTTCACCTCGACGCCCTCCTCCTTCAGCATGTCGGCCATCTCGCGCAGCGCATGCTGCGCCTGCGCCACCGCCATGCCGTAGCCCGGCACGATGATGACCTTGCCGGCATTCTTCATGACGTAGGCCGCATCGTCCGCCGAGCCCTGCTTCACCGGCCGGGCTTCCACAGCGCCCGCGGGGCCGCCGGAGGTCTCGCCGCCGAAGCCGCCGAGGATGACCGAGATGAAGGACCGGTTCATGCCCTTGCACATGATGTAGCTGAGGATGGCGCCCGAGGAGCCCACCAGCGCGCCGGTGATGATCAGCGCCGTGTTGCCCAGCGTGAAGCCGATGCCGGCCGCCGCCCAGCCCGAATAGGAGTTCAGCATCGACACCACCACCGGCATGTCCGCGCCGCCGATGGGGATGATGAGCAGCCCGCCGAGCACCAGGGCCAGCACCGTGATGATCCAGAACAGCGCGATCGAGCCCGTGAGCACGAAGGCGACGATGAGGATCAGCAGCAGCAGCGCGAGGCCAGCATTGATGAGGTGGCGCCCCGGCAGCATGATCGGCTTGCCGCTCATGTTGCCGTTGAGCTTGGCGAAGGCGATGATCGAACCGGTGAAGGTAACGGCGCCGATGGCGACGCCGAGCGACATCTCGATCAGGCTCGCGGCGTGCAGGTGGCCCGGCGAGCCGATGCCGAACGCCTCCGGCGCATAGAGCGCGGCGGCGGCGACCAGCACGGCGGCGAGACCCACCAGCGAGTGGAAGGCGGCCACCAGCTGCGGCATGGCCGTCATGGCGATGCGCTTGGCCACCACGGCGCCGATGGCGCCGCCGATGGCGATGCCGGCGACCACCAGAACCCAGCCGAACATGTCGGAAGGCGGCTGGAGCGCGAGGGTGGTGAGCACCGCGATGCCCATGCCGACCATGCCGAACAGGTTGCCCTGCCGGGAGGTGGTGGGATGCGAGAGGCCCCGCAGCGCCAGGATGAAGAGGATGCCCGCCACAAGGTAGAGGGCGGCGGCGATGTTCGCATTCATGGCGCCGGCCTCACTTCTTCTTCGAGTACATGGCGAGCATCCGGCTGGTCACCATGAACCCGCCGAAGATGTTCACCGAGGCGAAGACGAGGGCGATGAACCCGAAGATGCGCGCCCACCAGGCATGGCCCGGATCGCCCACCGTCGAGACGCCCACCGCCAGCAGCGCGCCCACCACGATCACCGAGGAGATCGCGTTGGTCACGCTCATGAGCGGGGTGTGCAGCGCCGGGGTCACCGACCACACCACGTAATAGCCCACGAACACCGCGAGCACGAAGATGGAAAGGCGGAACACGAACGGGTCGATGGCGCCGCCGGTGGCCGCGTGGGCCAGCCCGCCGAGGGCGGCGGCGGCCTGGTCCGCATAGGCCTGGGCGGCGATCGCCGCCTCGCGCGCGACCTCGGCGGCGATGCGCGCCTGTTCCGCGGCGTCCGCCGCGAGCTGTGGATTGGGGGTCATCAGGCCGCTCCCTCAGTCTTGGGTGCGAAATTGGGGTGCACGACCGCGCCGTCGCGGGTGAGAAGCGTCGCCTTGACCAGTTCGTCGTCCCATTTGACGGCGAGGGCCTTGGCCTGCTTGTCCACCATCGTTTCGAGGAAGTTGAACAGGTTCTTGGCGTAGAGCGGCGAGGTCGAGGCCGCGGCGCGGCCCGGGACGTTGAGATGGCCGACGATCTTCACGCCGCCCACTTCCGCCACCTGGCCGGGGACCGCCCCTTCCACGTTGCCGCCGCGCTCCACCGCGAGATCGACGATAACCGAGCCCGGCTTCATCGACGCCACCATGGCGGCGCTGATGAGCTTCGGCGCCGGCCGGCCCGGGATGAGCGCGGTGGTGATGACGATGTCCTGCTTCTTGATGTGGTCGGCGACGAGGGCGGCCTGCTTGGCCTGGTATTCCGCCGACATGGGCTTGGCATAGCCGGCCGCGGTCTCGGCCTGCTTGAACTCCTCGTCCTCCACGGCGACGAACTTGGCGCCGAGCGAGGCCACCTGTTCCTTCGCCGCGGGGCGCACGTCGGTGGCGGTGACGATGGCGCCGAGCCGGCGCGCGGTGGCGATGGCCTGGAGGCCCGCGACGCCCGCGCCCATGACGAAGACGCGCGCGGCGGGCACGGTGCCGGCGGCGGTCATCATCTGCGGCAGCGCGCGGTTGAACTCGGCCGCGGCGTCGATCACCGCCCGGTAGCCGGCGATGTTGGCCTGGGAGGACAAAACGTCCATCACCTGCGCGCGGGTGATGCGGGGCATCAGCTCCATGGCGAAGGCGGCGACTCCGGCATTGGCCATGGCCGCGAGGGCGGCATCGTTGCCGTAGGGGTCCATGATGGCGAGCACGAGGGCGCCGCGCTGATAGGACGAAAGCTCGGCTTCCGTCGGGCGCCGCACCTTCAGCACCACGTCGGCCCCGGCGACCACGTCCGCGGCCGAGGGGGCGATGGTGGCGCCGACCGCCTCGTAGTCGGCATCGAGGATGCCGGACTTGACGCCCGCGCCGGCCTCGACCGCCACCTGGGCGCCGAGCGCGACGAGGCGCTTGACCGTATCCGGGGTCGCAGCGACCCGCGGCTCGCCGAGATCCACCTCGGCGGGGACAGCGATTTTCATCGAATTTGTCTCCGGTGCTCCGGGCCTAGAGGCTCAGAGGAGGAAGATCCACATCAGGACGAGAAGAACGGCGATGCCGATGGTGCCCCATTTGGTGAGCGCGGTGAACAGCGCATAGGTGCGCTCGTGCTCGACATAGTCGTTGCCTTCCGCGGTCCCGTACTCGATCGTGCCGTGATCGGCCATCGGTTTCCCCCTCGCTTATCGCTCGCATTGGCGTGTAGCGGAGAAGTGGTTTTCTGGCAACTGTTCAGTGGTGTACAGTATACATAATGTGCACTGCACTATGGGGATTTTGCGCCATTCTGGCACACATGTTCTTGCTTTGTTCGCCACGCCGAACTAGCTTTGAGACATGGATGCGCCGCTCGACTCGCTCATAACCGATACGCCCGCGCAGGCCGCCGCTGCCGGCGCCGTGGCTGGTGTGCCCACAGGTCGCAGGGGCTCGCGCCCCGGTGGCGGTGCAGCACGGCCG
>NZ_JBNFNU010000125.1:0-10548 GCF_057364445.1 Xanthobacter sp. BG11Y11_SDJG | reverse complement strand
CGGACGGCCGGCACGCGCCATGCCGCGGGCGCCCGCCCTTTGGCAGAGCGTCCGGGCGCGGTAGCCTTGCCGGGTGGCGCGGCCCGCTATTGACCCGCACGGTCCGGCCGTCGCCCGCGACCGTACCTCTTCCAGCGGCAAGGAGCCGTGCCGTGACCATCTTTAGCGCCGATCCCGCGTCCGCCGACACGGCGTCCCTGCTCGAAGCGCGCTACGGCGCCGCCGGCGGCCCGGCCGGCGTGCGGCTGAACGCCGTCATCGCCGGCCTTCTCGCCCACCGCACCGTGCGCGCCTTCACCGATCGTCACCTGCCGCCCGGCACGGTCGAGACGCTGGCCGCCGCCGCCCAGTCCGCCGCCTCCTCCTCGAACCTCCAGGTGTTCAGCGTGATCGCGGTGGAGCGGGCCGAGACCCGGCGCGCTTTGTCGGAGCTGGCGGGCGGCCAGGCGCACGTGGCGCAAGCGCCGCTGGTGATGGTGTGGCTCGCCGACCTCGCGCGGCTCGCCGAACTTGGCCGGCGCCAAAGCGCGCCCACCGAGGGGCTCGATTATCTGGAGATGCTGCTGGTGGGCGTGATCGACGCGGCGCTGGCGGCGCAGAATGCGGTGGTGGCGCTGGAATCGCTCGGTCTCGGCAGCTGCTATATCGGCGCGCTGCGCAACCGGCCGCGGGAGGTGGGCGATCTGCTCGGCCTGCCGCCGCATGTGATGGCGGTGTTCGGCCTGTGCGTCGGTCATCCCGACCCCGCCCGCCCGGCGCGCGTGAAGCCGCGCCTGCCGCAGCCCCTGGTGCTCCACCGCGAGCGCTACGACCCGAGCCTGCCCGCGCGCGCGGTCGCGGACTATGACGACGCCCTCCACCGCCTTCCAGAAGGCGGAGGGCATGGCGCAGGTGGGCTGGACCGCCACCGCGCTCAACCGGGTGCGCGGCGCTGGTGCGCTCAGCGGGCGCGACCGGCTCGCCGGCATCCTGCAGGAGATGGGTTTCCCCCTGCGCTGACCGGCGCTGGCGCCGGCAGACGGGCGCGATCAATCTCATTGCAAGATGGAATTGATCTAAAACATCTATTGGACCCGCGCGCGGCGGGGTCCGATCTATTTCACATGATGCAGAACGGTTATCGAGGGGCGAATTCCGCGCCCACGCAGCAGCCCCTCCCTTATCCCCACGCGCCCGCCGAGCCGGACCATGTGGAGACCTCGCCGAAGATCGGCGACCAGGTGGCCAAGACCACCTGCTACATGTGCGCCTGCCGCTGCGGCATCGAGGTGCATCTGCGCGACGGCAAGGTGCGCTACATCAACGGCAACAAGGACCACCCGGTCAATCGCGGCGTGCTGTGCGGCAAGGGCAGCGCCGGCATCATGCAGCACTACAGCCCGGCGCGGCTGAAGAAGCCGCTGCTGCGCACCGGCGAGCGCGGCTCCGGCGAGTTCCGCGAGATCGAGTGGGAGGAGGCACTCGCCATCGCCGCGGAACGGCTCGGCAACATCCGCGCCACCGATCCCAAGAGACTCGCCTTCTTCACCGGGCGCGACCAGTCCCAGTCGCTCACCGGCTGGTGGGCCTCGAAGTTCGGCACCCCCAATTTCGCCGCCCATGGCGGCTTCTGCTCGGTCAACATGGCGGTGGGCGGGCTCTATACGGTTGGCGGGGCGTTCTGGGAGTTCGGCGAGCCGGACTGGGAGCACGCCAAGTACTTCCTCCTCTTCGGCGTTGCCGAGGACCACGATTCCAACCCCATCAAGATCGGCCTCGGCAAATTGAAGGCGCGCGGGGCGAAGTTCGTCTCGGTCAATCCGGCGCGCACCGGCTACAACGCCATCGCCGACGAGTGGGTGGGCATCCGTCCCGGCACGGACGGCCTGTTCGTGATGGCGCTGATCCACGAGCTGCTGCGCGCCGGGAAGATCGACGTGCCCTATCTCGCGCGCCACACCAACGCCCCGGCGCTGGTCATCAAGGCGCCCGGCACGGCGGAGGACGGCCTCCTCCTGCGCGACGCGGAAGGCCGCATCCTGCCTTCGACAAGGCGACCGGCGGCCCGAAGCCCGCCGACGATCCCGACCTCAGCCCGGCTTTGTCGGGCACGTTCGAGGTGGCGGGGCGCACCGCGACCCCCGTGTTCCAGGTGTTCGCCGAGCGCTATCTCGACCCGTCTTATTCCCCCGAGGCGGCCGCCGAGCGCTGCGGCGTGCCGGCGGACACCATCCGCCGCATCGCCGCCGAGCTCGCCCATGTGGCCTTCGAGCAGGCGATCGAACTGCCGGTCGCCTGGACCGACACCGCCGGCCGGCGCCACGAGACCATGACCGGCCGGCCCATCGCCATGCACGCCATGCGCGGCATCTCGGCCCATTCCAACGGCTTCCAGACCTGCCGCGCGATCCATGTGCTGCAGGTGCTGCTGGGCTCGGTGGACGTGCCCGGCGGCTGGCGCTTCAAGCCGCCGTTCCCGAAGCCGATCCCGCCCGGCCCCAAGCCCGCCGGCAAGGACGGCGGCAAGCCCATGACGCCGCTCGCCGGCATGCCGCTCGGCTTCGTCTCCGGCCCCGAGGACCTGCTGGTGGACGCGGACGGCGGCCCGGTGCGCATCGACAAGGCCTATTCCTGGGACGCGCCGCTCGCCGCCCACGGCATGATGCACATGGTGATCCGCAATGCGTGGAAGGGCGACCCGTACAAGATCGACACGCTGATGATGTACATGGCCAACATGGCCTGGAACTCGTCGATGAATACCGACGAGACCATCGCCATGCTGACCGACAAGGACGAGAGCGGCGACTACCGCATCCCCTTCATCATCTATTCCGACGCCTATTTCTCCGAGACCGTGCCCTATGCGGACCTGGTGCTGCCGGACACCACCTATCTGGAGCGGCACGACTGCATCAGCCTGCTCGACCGCCCCATCAGCCATGCGGACGGGCCGGGCGACGCCATCCGCCACCCCGTCGTCACGCCGGACCGCGACGTGCGCCCGTTCCAGAGCGTGCTGATCGAGCTCGGCGCGCGGCTCGGTCTGCCGGGCTTCGTGAACGACGACGGCGCGGCCAAGTACAAGGACTATGCCGACTACATCGTCCACCACGAGCGCGCGCCCGGCATCGGCCCGCTCGCGGGGTGGCGCGGCAAGCAGGGCGAGAAGATCGGCCGCGGCGAGACCAATGAGGGCCAGCTCGACCGCTACATCGAGAATGGCGGCTTCTGGCACCACGAGCTGTCGCCGGACCAGCGCTATTACAAGATGGCGAACCGCTCCTACCTCGATTTCGCCGTGCATATGGGCTTCGTGCCCAAGGCCGACCCGATCGTGTTCCAGCTCTATTCCGAGCCGCTCCAGCGCTTCCGCCTCGCCGCGCGCGGGCACGGGCCGGTGGTGCCGCCGGAAGGCGATCGCGCCCGCATCGAGGCCTATTTCGATCCCCTGCCCTTCTGGTATGCGCCGCTGGAGGAGGCGGCCATCGCCACCGCCGACTATCCGATCCACGCGCTCACCCAGCGCCCCATGCACATGTACCATTCCTGGGGCTCGCAGAATGCGTGGCTGCGCCAGATCACCAGCCAGAACCGGCTGTTCGTGCACCGCGAGCTCGCGCCGAACTCGGCCTCGCCGACGACGACTGGGTGTGGATCGAGAGCATCAACGGCAAGGTGAAGGGCCAGATCCGCCTCGTGGACGGGGTGGAGAAGGCGACCGTGTGGACCTGGAACGCCATCGGCAAGCGCCGCGGCGCCTGGGCGCTGAAGGACGACGCGGCCGAGAGCAATCGCGGCTTCCTGCTGAACCACGCCATCGGCGACCTCTTGCCGCCGGACGTGAACGGCAAGCGCTATTCCAACTCCGACCCCATCACCGGCCAGGCGGCCTGGTTCGACCTCCGGGTGCGGCTGCGCAAGTGCGCGCCCGAGGAAGCCGGCTTCACCGAGCCGCAATTCGCCCGGCTGCCTCTGCCGCCCAATCTCCAGAGCGCGCCCGACGTGCTCCGCTTCGGCGCCCAGTTCAAGGAGGCGGCGCGATGACCTGCCTGCCCACCAAGACCGAGAAGAGCCTCGGCCTCGTCATCGACCTCGACACCTGCGTCGGCTGCCAGGCGTGCGTCACCTCCTGCAAGGAGTGGAACACCGGCGGCCACATGGCCCCGCTCACCGACCGCGACCCCTATGGCGGCTCGGTGGACGGCGTGTGGTTCAACCGCGTCCACACCTATGAGCATGAGGTCGACGGCGCGAGCCGCACGGTGCACTTCCCGCGCTCGTGCCTGCATTGCGAGACACCGGCCTGCGTCACCGTCTGCCCCACCGGCGCCTCCTACAAGCGCACCTCGGACGGCATCGTGCTGGTGGACGAGGACAAGTGCATCGGCTGCAAGCTGTGCAGCTGGGCCTGCCCCTACGGCGCTCGCGAGTTCGACGTGGACGTGGGCGTGATGAAGAAGTGCACGCTGTGCGTCGACCGCATCTACAACGAGAACCTCAAGGAAGAGGACCGGGTGCCGGCCTGCGTCGCCGCCTGCCCCTCCGGCGCGCGCCACTTCGGCGACCTTGGCGATGCCACGTCTCCCGTCTCGCAGCTGGTGGCCGCCCGCGGCGGCACCGAGCTGATGCCGGAATTGGGCTACGCCCCCACCAACCGCTATCTGCCGCCGCGCGCCAATACCGGCCGCGGCCCGAAGGTGGCGGCCCCCGCGCTGGAGAGCGTCGGCGATGCCGGCGGCTTCTTCGGCTGGGTCGACCGCGTGCTGTCGCGCTGAGGACGGGCCGAGCCATGCATCCCGCTTATTCCGTCATCGTCTTCACCACCGCCACCGGCGCGGGCTATGGCTTGCTCGCTTTGCTCGGGCTGCTGGCGCCACGGGCGCCGCGCCGCCGGCGCTGGTGCCGGGGCTCGTGAGCTTCGGCCTCGCCTTCGCGCTGATCGGCGGCGGGCTGCTCTCGTCCACCGGCCATCTCGGCCGGCCGGAGCGGGCATGGCGCGCCTTCTCGCAGTGGCGCTCCTCCTGGCTCTCGCGCGAGGGCGTGGCGGCGGTCGTCACCTTCGTGCCGGCCGGCCTGCTGGCGCTCGGATGGGCGGTGCTGGGACAGTCCGGCGTCTGGATCGCCCTCTGCGGCCTCCTGGCGGCGGCGTGCGCCGTCGTCACCGTGTGCTCCACGGCGATGATCTATGCCTCGCTGAAGCCGATCGCCCAGTGGCACAGCCGCTTCACGCTGCCGTCCTACCTCCTGTTCGCCGCCACCAGCGGCCTCGTGCTCCTGAACGCGCTGATGCAGGTGTTCGGCCGCGCCTCGGTGCCGTGGCTGGCCGCCGCGCTCGTCTTCACCGCGCTCGCCTGGGCGCTCAAGGTGGCCGTCTGGCGCCACAATGACGCGCTCGGCATGCCGGCGACGCTGAATTCCGCCACCGGCCTCAAGGGCGGCACCGTGCGCTCGGTGGAATGGCCGCACACCGAGGACAATTATCTCCTGAAGGAGATGGGATACCGCGTGGCGCGCAAGCACGCCGCCCGGCTGCGGATGATCGCCGTGATCCTCGCCTTCGCGCTGCCCGGCGCGCTGCTGGTGGTCGCCCTTCTGCTGCGCGGCGGCCCGGCGGCGGCGTTCGTCTCGGTGCTGGCGGCGGCGAGCCAGCTTGCGGGACTGATGGTCGAGCGCTGGCTGTTCTTCGCCGAAGCCAAGCACACCGTAACCCTCTATTACGGGCGCTCCTGATGGCGTTCCTTTCGGCCGGCAAGGTCCCGCTGCTGAATTTCCCCCTCACCGGGGCGACACTGCGGGCCGACGTGCTGGCCGGACTGCTGGGTGCCGTGCTCTCCCTGCCCCAGGGCATCGCCTTCGGCACCCTCGCCGGCCTGCCGCCGGAATACGGCATCTACACCGCCGTGGTGCCGTGCATCGTCGCGGCGGTGTTCGGGTCGAGCCGCCACGTGGTCTCCGGCCCCACCAACGCCAATTCTCTGGCGCTGTTCGCGGCCCTGAGCCCGCTCGCCATTCCGGGATCGGCGCAGTACATCGCCTTCGCGCTCGCGGTGACGGCGCTGGTCGGCCTGATGCAGCTGGCGGTGGGCGGATTCAAGCTCGGCTGGGTGGCCGACTTCATCTCGCCGGCGGTGCTGATCGGCTTCACCAGCGGCGCCGCCATCCTCATCGGCCTCTATGCCCTGCCCGATTTCCTCGGCATCGCCATCGAGGCCGGCGGCGGCGTCATCGGCCTTCTCACCAAGCTTGGCGCGCACCTCGACCAGATCAACCTGAGCGCCTGCCTCGTCGGCGCCACCACGCTGCTGGTCAGCTTCGCGCTGGCGAAGGTCTCGCGCCGCCTGCCCTACATGCTGATGGGCATCGTGGCCGGCTTCGGCATGGCCGAACTGCTCGCGCTCTTTCCCGCCTGGCAGAAGGTGGCGCGCATCGGCGACATCCCCTCGGTGCTGCCGCCCTTCTCGCTGCCGTGGATCGAGCCGGCCATGCTGCCGCAATTCATCTCCATCGCCGGCGCGCTCTCCATCGTCGCGCTGGGCCAGTCGGTGTCCATCGCCAAGGCCATCGCCCAGCGCTCGGGCCAGCACCTGGACGTGGACCGCGAGTTCGTCGGACAGGGCCTGTCCAACATCGCCGGCAGCTTCTTCTCTTCCTACGTCTCGTGCGGCTCGCTGAACCGCTCGCTGCCGAACTATCTGGCCGGCGCGAAGACGCCGATGGCGGCGGTGCTGTCGTCGGTGTTCCTGGTGGCGCTCGCCTTCGTATCCCGCCCGCTGCTGGAGCGGCTGCCCATGGCGGCCATCGGCGCGCTGCTGGTCTATATCGCCTACGGGCTGGTGGACGTGGGCGGCTTCCGCCGGCTGGCGCGGCACCACCGCGCCGATCTCGGCGTCGCGCTCGTGACCTTCGGCGGCATGCTGTTCCTGCCGTTCCAGCAGGCGATCATCATCGGCAGCGCCCTGTCGCTGCTGCTCTATCTCAACCGCACCGCCCACCCGGCGGTGCGCACCCTGGCTCCCGACCCCGGCGCCGAGCGGCGCACCTTCAAGCCGGTGGAGGAGATCGGCGGGGCGGGGCGCGAATGCCCGCAGCTCAAGCTGGTGCGCATCGAGGGCTCGGTCTATTTCGGCGCCGCCGGCTACATCACCCGCCGCCTCTACGAGATGCGCGCCGGCGGGCAGAAGCACATGCTGGTGATGGTGAAGAGCATGAACTTCATCGACCTCGCCGGCTCCGACGTGTGGGAGCATGAGGTGTTCACCCGCCGCCAGATCGGCGGCGACCTCTATTTCCACCAGCCCCGCCCGGACGTGCGGGCGCTGTGGCGGCGCACCGGCTTCGAGGAGCATCTGGGGCGCGACCACCTGTTCGAGTCGAAGGCCGAGGCGCTCGCCGCCATCCACCCCCGGCTCGACCCCGACATCTGCGCCACCTGCGCGGTGCGCGCCTTCCGCGAATGCGGCACGGTCCGCCCTCCTGCGGCAGGCGCAGGCACCTGACGCAGCGGGCCGGAGCGCCGGGCGGGTCGCCCTGCCCTCAAAAGCGGTAGTTCACGCCGACCTTCAGGAGCTGCAGGTCGGCAGAGTTGGAGGCGCGCGCCCGTTCACGGTCTCCGAACTGCCGGGATAATTTGTGGTGATGATGACGATCCGCCCGCCCGGACAGGGGGGCGTGTAATTGTTCCGCAAGCAGCGCGTCGTCACCGAATAGGGCTTGGAGACGCCGGCGCGGGCGTCCTCGAACTCGAAATCCTCGGCACCGAAGCCGGCGAACAGGTATTCGAGCTTGAGCGACCAGTTGTCGGCGAAGGCGTATTCGGCGCCCGCGCCGAACACATAGCCGGTGCGCGTTGCGTCCGTTGTCTCGGTGAAGATGGGCTCGGTGGTGTGACCGGCCGGATAGGTGCTGCCGGCCGTCGTTGCGCGATACTGGGTGCGCGCCTCCACCTCCTTCAGGAAGGCGACGCCGCCGGTGCCGTAGGCGAACAGGCGGTCGAACGCGAAGCCGGCGCGGCCGCGCACGGTGGCGAGCCAGTCGAAGGAATAGTCGATGTGGGCCCCAAGGCGCCGCCGCTCGATCAGCGTCGGCGATTCGGTCGAGAACACGTCCTGATGATCGGCGAGGCGCAGGGATGCCACGTCCGCCTCAACGCCCACGACGAAGCCGTTCGAGAACTGGTAGTTGTAGCCCGCCTGCCCGCCGCCGAGGACATTGGCGAGCGCGCGATCGGCGGATTCCGAGGCGGCGATCTTGTCGTAGGCGCCGTCGGCCGTCGCCGTGACGCCGTCGATGGCGCCGAAGCCGTATGCGGCATAGGCCCCGAGATAGAAGCCGCTCCAGGGCATGTTGCGCGCCGAGGCGGGCCGGCCGAACGGCAGCCAGGACAGGCTCTCGCTCCCGCCGTGCTTGGCGGTCAGCGTGGCGCGGATGGTGCGGCCGGGCGCCGGCATGTCGGTGTTGTTGATGGCGTCCACATAATAGGCGTCGAGGAGGTTCTGCGCGCTCACGTCGAGGGTGAGCGTGTCGTTGATCTTCCACTGCGCGAAGGCGTCCACCACCGTGTAGGGCGCCCAGACCTTCGTCACCCAGAAATAGGTGGGGTCCTCCACCAGCGGCGCGAGGCGCTGGCCCATATAGGTCAGGCGCCCGCCCACCGTGACCTTGTCGTCGAACAGCCGCAGGCCCGCCGTCACCGAGGCGGTGAAGCGCGGCGGCACCTGATTGGTGAGGTAGTCCGCCTGCAGCGTGTAGTCGAAGCATTCCCCGTCGTCGAGGCAGGCCTTGAAGCCGGTATAATAGTTGAATCCGAAATCCAGGAAGCCCCATTTGACGTCGTACCCGCCCGAAAGCTCGAAGCCCTTGAACTGCACATAGTCGTAGTTGAAGAACGACATGCGGGCGAGTTCATAGGTCCGGCCGACATAATTGTCGGTGTTGTTGTCGAAATAGGCGAGCTTCAGGCGGGCCTTATCGCCGGGCTGGAAGAGGTCGCTCCGCAGCACATTGGTGCCCACCTCGAAATTGCGCGCCTCTTCCGGCAGCAGGTCCGGGTTGAACACCTGATCGCCGCGCACCTGGCTGGTCTCGCGCACGCTCAGGGGGCGGATGCCGCTCTGGTACTGGGCGTAGATCTGCCAGCCGGGCAGCGGCGTCAGCGTCACGCTGGCGCTGGGGCTCACGCCGCTGCCGGAATAGCCGGTGAATTCGGGACCGGTGTAGGACCAGTCTTCCGTGCCGAGGAAGGCGCTGTCGTAATTGATGTATTCGAGGCCCGCCTCGAGCGTGAGCCAGCGGGTCGGCTCCCACTTCGCCTTGCCGAACAGGGTCGCCACCTGGAGCTGGCCGTTGGCGGGCAGTGCTCCCGCGCCCACGTCGAACAGCGGCAGGAGGCCGCCCGCCTCGGCGCGCTCATAGCGGTAGGAGCCGCCATAGCGCAGCGCGAGCGGCGTGTCGGCAACAGTGAAGCGCGACGTGTTGGACGCCTCGATGCCCGCATTCTGCGACGTCTGCGGCACCAGCAGGGACTCCGCATAGACCGTGTAGTAGGTGTCCTCGTTGACGTTGGAGGCATAGGCATTGACCCTGAAGTCGACGAGGTCGTTGCCCTCCGGCTTGTAGTGGTAGCGGGCCGTGAGCTGATCCACCGCGACCGAGCTGAGCGGGATCTGCCGCGTGATGTTGCCGACGCTGATGGCGCTCGCCGTCACTTCGCCGAATGTGTTGCCGTAGTGCATGTAGCCGAGCGTCAGTTCGTGCCCGTCCGCGGGCCGCAGGGTCGCCTTGAGGAGCGCGGAGGTGACGTCCTCCGAGGTGTTGAACACCTGCTGGCCGTAACCGTAATCGGACAAACGCTGGGACTGGCCGTCCGGACCGACCGTTTCGAGATCGCCCTGGGTGCCGGCGAAATAGTTGCCGCTGGTGCGCCGGACGAAGGCGGCGACGAGATCGATGTTCTGCTGCGTCACGGCGAGGGCGGCGCTGATGTTGCCGTTGCCGGCATCGGACTGGCCGCGGCTCGGGTCGGTCTGGTCGAGCACCGGCGCGACGCCGTTGGAATTGAGGCCCGCCTTGAACCTCACGCCATAGCTGTCGCCCGGCTTGAGGATGTCGGCGACACCCAGCGTCTCCATGGCGATGGTGCCGCCGATGGCCCCGCCCACCGCGCCGTCCGGTCCCTTGGTCACGGTGATGCCGGCGATCATGTCCGGGTCCACATAGGTGCGGTTGTCGACGCCCTGGTAGCCGCGATAGCTCGACGTGGACTGCTGCGAGCCGTCGATGGTGGTGGCGACGCGGTTCATGCCCTGGAGGCCGCGGATGTTGGGGTCGATGGCCGCGCCATTGGTGTTCGAGCCGGAGATCACGCCGGGCGTGCCCTGGAACATGGAGCCCGAGGTCAGGCCCGGGAAGCGCTCCAGGTCTTGTCCGGAGATGAAGTTGGTCGTGCCCGGCGTCTCGAACGGCCGGTCGGCCGCCCCTCCGAAGCCGCCCACCTGGAGCGTGTCGAGCGCGATGGTTCCGTCTGCGGACGCGGCGCCGCCCTCGTCCGCCGCGCTCACCAGCGCGGCG
>NZ_JBNFNU010000124.1:0-10671 GCF_057364445.1 Xanthobacter sp. BG11Y11_SDJG | reverse complement strand
GCAGCGCCCGCATGGCGCTCTGGAAGAAGGGCTGGCCGGCATAGGCGGCCGCCGGCAGCGCGATGAGCGCGGATATCCAATGGAAGAAGTCGCGCGTCTCGGGGGTGATGTCGGTGACGTGCCGGACCACACCGAGACCGACAGCAGCATGATGTTCATGGCCGCGAAGCCCGCCACCCCGAGGCAGCGCAGCAGCCATTGGGCGTGGCGCGCCTCGCTCTCCTCGGCGCGGCGGCGAAGGGATGGGCGCGATAGCCGAGCGCCTCCAGGCGCCCCACCACGGCGGCGGGCGCGGTGTCCTCCTCGAAGGCCACGGTCAAGCGGTGGGTGGAATAGTTGAGGCGCGCGCGCACCACGCCGGGCAGCGCCGCCACGCCCTTCTCGATGTCGCCGATGCAGGCGGCGCAGTCGATGCCGTCGACGGCGAGGCTCATCTGGGGGAGGCCGTCCTCACCCTTGGCGACGAACATCGAGTAATCGACGGCCTGGGCCATACCCACTCCGGGCATCCTTCCGGCGTTGCTGGCGGCGGCCACGGCCGCACGCCGCCGGCCGCCACAAATAGAGGAGGAGTACGATAGCGTGCCGGTGCGACGAACCGGCCATCCTATCGTACTCCAAGGCCCGGACGGCCGGTGACTGGACGTGCCGTCCGACAGTCTCGACGCTCCCTCGGGATCCCGGCTCGGGGGCCGGCTTGCCCTTAGGGGCTTACGGAAGCTGCACCCGATTCTTGGACCGGAACACCCGCTCGCCGCTTTGCGAGAAATCAATCACCAGATCCCACTGGCCCGGCCCCGCCTCGGCCTTGGCGCGGTAGCGTCCTGCGCCCAGCGGCTCCAGATCGAGGGTCACGTCGCGCCGCCGGTCGGTGGGATGGGCAAGGCGCCCGTCGGCCACCAGCCCGGTGAGCGGCCGGCCCGCCGCATCGGTGGCGCTCACCAGAACGGTGCGGTCCTGGCCGGCGGACGCTAGGCCCACGTCCACGGCCCAGTGGCGCGCCTCCTGGCGCTCCGCCGCCGCCACCTCGCCCTTGAAGGCGAGGCCGGCCTTGTACGAGCTTTCGGTCTCGACCCCGGCGAAGGTGGACACGGCGAAGCGCGCCATGACCATGTTCACGCCGATCACCACGCCGAAGAAGGCGAGGAGCGCGAACAGCACCGTCCGGCCGGTGATCTCGCGGGGCGCCCGCTGCCCTGGTCTGCCGTCATGGCATGCTCCCTCATGATCGCCCCCCTCAAGGCCCGATGAAATGATCGGCGACTTTGGCGCTGAGGTCCGCAGTCGTGTCGCGCAGCACGAACGTGATCGGCAGCGACGCGCCGGGCTCCAGCTTGTCGCGGGTGGTCACGAGCACGCGCAGCTCGCGCGTCTGGTCCGGCCCCACCACGAGCCGGTCCGCCTCGTCGCCGATCACCTCGAGATGCGCGCCCGGCACGCCGTCGACCGAGAGGGCGAAGGTGCGCTCGGCGAGCTGCTTGTTGGTGAGCCGCACGGTGTAGGCGTTGCGGATCGCGCCGTCGGACAGGCGCACGAACACCGGGTTGCGGTCATGGATCGCGGCGATGCCCTCGGTGGAGCGGCCCACCAGCGCCGTCAGCATCAGCCCGCAGGCCAGCACGATCAGCGCCATATAGAGCACCGTGCGGGGCCGGATGATGCGCTGGACGAACGGCTTGCCGGCGATGCGCGCCTCAAGGTTCGCCTCGCTCTCATAGGTGATGAGGTTGCCCGGCCGGCCGACCTTGGTCATCACGGTGTTGCAGGCGTCGATGCACAGGCCGCACTGGATGCAGGCGAGCTGCAGCCCGTTGCGGATGTCGACGCCGGTGGGGCACACGGCGACGCACTGGTCGCAATCGATGCAGTCGCCGGCCTTGTCGCCGTGGGCGCGGGCCACCGCCGCCTTCTTCACCGAGGCGCGCGGCTCGCCGCGGTCGTAGAGATAGGTGACGTTGAGCGCATACTCGTCCGTCAGCGCCGCCTGGATGCGCGGCCACGGGCACATATAGGTGCACACCTGCTCGCGCATGTGGCCGGCCAGCGCATAGGTGGTGAAGGTGAGCACGCCGATGGACATGTAGGCGACCGCGGGCGCCTGGAAGGTGGCGAGCTCCACCACCAGGGTCGGCGCATCGGCGAAATAGAGCACCCAGGCGCCGCCGGTCCACCAGGCGATCAGCAGCCAGACGGAATGCTTGAGCGTCTTGTGGGCAAACTTGTCGAGCGTCCAGGGCGCCGCGTCCGAGCGGATGCGCTCGCGCCGGTCGCCCTCGATCAGGCGCTCCACCGCCATGAAGAGGTCGGTCCACACGGTCTGCGGGCACATGTAGCCGCACCACACGCGTCCGGCGACCGCGTTCATGAGGAACAGGATCAGGGCGGCGAGAATCAGCAGGCCGGCGACGTAGTAGAATTCCTGCGGCCAGATCTCCAGGAAGAAGAAATAGAAGCGCCGGTTGGGGAAATCGATCAGAACCGCCTGGCTCGGCGCATCCGGCCCCCGGTCCCAGCGCACGAAGGGCAGGAAGTAATAGATGCCCAGCGTGATCGCCAGCACCACCCACTTGATGGTGCGGAACCGGCCGTGGACGCTCTGCGGATAGATCTGCTTGCGCGCTTCATAGAGCGGGATGTCGTCCACGTCCGCGGCATGCGTCAGCGCGGCGGCTTCCGCGGCGCTGGTCTGCTTGGGCTTCGTTGACAGGGCAGTCATCGTGTCGATCGCCGAAGTTGGGCCCCGCCTGGCTTCGGCAGGAGCAGATGCCATGGTCCTTACTGGACCTCCCTTGCCCGATCCCGGCCGTCGCATCGTGCGGCCCGGGCATCCTCCGTGCCCCTCCGGAGGACCTTTCCCAGGACGCTTCCGGCGCTGAAGGGCGACGGACATCCTGAGCCAAGCCGGCCTGAGAGACCTTGGAAGTCTTGCAACATTCGTAATCTAGAATGTTGCCCCGGTCAGGCCGCCATCTCGTCGCGCCGCGATTGGCCGCGCGACGTTTTGACATCGCGGACATCGACGCTGCGCGCGCCGCTCCGGCGCCGCGCAGTGCCCTTGCTTTTCACGGCGGGACCTCTGCGGTCCCGCCGTGCGGGTGGTCAGCGGCCGCCGCCCAGCGAGTGGACGTAGACCGTGAGCGCCTTGATGGTGGTGGGGTCGAGGCGCGAGTGCCACGCCGGCATCACGTTGCCACGGCCGTTGATGATGCCCTGCTCGATGGTGGCCTTGTCGGAACCGTAGAGCCAGATGCCGTCGGTCAGGTTGGGCGCGCCGAGTTCCTGGTTGCCCTTGCCGTCGTCGCCGTGGCAGGCGGCGCAGTTGGCGGCATAGACCTCCTGGCCCTTGGCCTGGTCGGCGCCCGGCTTCTGCAGCCCGGCCAGCACCCGAACATAGTCCGCCACCGCGGAGATTTCCGGCTTCTGAAGGATGCCGTCCTTGCCGAAGGCGGGCATGTTGCCCTGGTGCGTGTCCGGGTCGCTCGAGCGGATGCCGTGCTGAATGGTCTGCTGGATCTGCTCCAGCGAGCCACCCCAGAGCCAGTCGTCGTCGTTGAGGTTGGGATAGCCGGTGGCACCGCCGCCGCCCGCGCCGTGGCACGGCGCGCAATTGTCGGCGAAGGCGACGCGTCCCTGCGCCGGGCGAGGTTCAGGAGCGCCGGCGTCTGCTCGATCTGCTCGAGCGAGGCGCTGGTGAGCTTGGCCGCGCTCTCGGCGCGCAGCGCGTTGAGGTCGGCGATCTGGACCTGCACCGCCGAGCGCGAGTTCCAGCCGAGCAGGCCGGGCGTGGCGCCGGAGATCAGCGGCCAGGCCGGGAAGAGCAGCCAGTAGCCCACCGCCCAGACGATGGTGGCGTACCACACCCAGAGCCACCAGCGCGGCAGTGGAGTGTTGAGTTCCGAGATGCCGTCCCACTCGTGGCCGGTGGTGGAGACGCCCGTTACCGGGTCCACGGAGCCGTGGTGATCGTGTGTCGTGCTCACCGGATCAATCCTCCTTGAGAGGAATTTGGGCGGCGTCGTCGAAGTCCTTCTTGCGCTTCTTCGACGGCCAGAAGACGTAGGCCACCACCGCCGCGAAGGCGGCGACGAACAGGATGAGACCGAAGGTCTGGGCGAACCCGGCGAGGGCGTTATAGGTATCGCTCATGGCTCACCTCACGTTCGCCTTGTTGTCGTAGAGCTTGAAGTCCACGAGCGTGCCGAGCATCTGGAGGTAGGCGATCAGCGCGTCCGCCTCGGTGAGCGTGCCCGGATTGGCGTCGAAGTCGCGCACCTGCGCCTTCGGGTAGCGCTTCTCCAGGCCGTCCGCGTCATCGGCGTCGCCGGTGGCCTGGGTCTTCAGGTCCGCCTGCGCTTTCTCGATCATCTCGTCCGTGTAGGGCACGCCGAGGATCTGCTGAACCCGCATGTCGTCGCCGATGTGCTTGGCGTTCAGACGGGTCTGCGCCAGCCAGGGATAGGACGGCATAATGGAAGCCGGCACCACCGCGCGCGGATTGTTCAGGTGTTCCAGGTGCCAGAGGTCCGAATACTTGCCGCCGACGCGGGCAAGGTCCGGCCCCGTGCGCTTGGAGCCCCACTGGAACGGGCGGTCGTACATGCTCTCGGCCGCCAGCGAATAGTGGCCGTAGCGCTCCACCTCGTCGCGCAGCGGGCGGATCATCTGCGAGTGGCAATTGTAGCAGCCCTCTCGCACATAGATGTTGCGCCCGGCGAGTTCCAGCGGGGTGTAGGGCCGCATGCCCTCGACCTTCTCGATGGTGCTCTTCAGGTAGAAGAGCGGAGCGATCTCCACCAGGCCGCCGATGGAGATCATCACCAGGATGCCCAGCATCAGCCAGTAGGAGTGCTTCTCGAAGATCTGGTGCTTGGACCAGATCGAGGTGCCGGTGGAGGTTCCTTGGGACGCCATGTCTGCCTCCGTCATTCCGCCGGCGCCAGCGCGAGCTTGGGCTCGGCCGCAGCTTCGGGCATGGTGATGGTCTTCCAGACGTTCCAGGCCATGATGAAGGCGCCCGCGAGGAACAGGATGCCGCCGGCGCCCGGATCACGTAGAGCGGGTGCATGGCCTCCACCGTCTCGATGAACGAGTATTCCAGGAAGCCCAGCTTGGTATAGGCGCGCCACATCAGGCCCTGCAGGATGCCCGCCACCCACATGGAGGAGATGTAGAGCACGATGCCGAGGGTGGAGACCCAGAAGTGCCAGGACACGGCCTTCATCGAATACATTTCCCTCTTGTGCCAGAGCCAGGGCACCAGGCAGTAGATGGCGCCGAACGAGATGTAGGCGACCCAGCCCAGCGCGCCGGAATGCACGTGGCCGATGGTCCATTCGGTGTAGTGGCTGAGCGAGTTCACCGCCTTCACCGACATCATCGGACCTTCAAAGGTGGACATGCCGTAGAACGCGACCGCCACCACCATCATGCGGATCACGGGGTCGGTGCGCAGCTTGTCCCAGGCGCCCGAGAGCGTCATGAGGCCGTTGATCATGCCGCCCCAGGAGGGCATCCACAGGATCACCGAGAAGGTCATGCCCAGCGTCTGCGCCCAGTCCGGCAGCGCCGTGTAGTGCAAATGATGCGGGCCGGCCCAGATATAGATGAAGATCAGCGCCCAGAAGTGGACGATGGACAGCCGGTAGGAATAGACCGGCCGGTCCGCCCGCTTCGGGATGAAATAGTACATCAAGGCGAGGAAGCCGGCGGTGAGGAAGAAGCCCACCGCATTGTGCCCGTACCACCACTGGAACATGGCGTCCTGCACGCCGGACCAGACGATGTAGGACTTCGGCGAGAACAGCGAGATCGGGATCGTCGCATTGTTGCCGAGGTGCAGGACCGCGATGGTGATGATGAAGGCGAAGTAGAACCAGTTGGCCACATAGATGTGCGGCTCGGTCCGCTTCAGCACCGTCACCAGGAACACGAGGAAATAGGTGACCCAGACCACCGTCAGGAACAGGTCGGAATACCATTCCGGCTCGGCATATTCCTTCGACTGGGTGATGCCCAGGAGATAGCCGGTACCGGCGATGACGATGAAGAAATTGTAGCCGAGGATGACGAACCACGGCGCGATGTCGCCGGCAAGGCGTGCGCGCGAGGTGCGCTGGACCACGTAGAAGGAGGTCGCGATCAGCACGTTGCCGCCGAAGGCGAAGATCACCGCCGAGGTGTGCAGCGGCCGCAGCCGGCCGAAGGAGATCCAGGGCAGATCGAAGTTGAACATGGGGAAGGCGAGCTGGAGCGCGGCGATCACGCCCACCAGGAAGCCGGCGATGCCCCACACCACCGCGAAGATGGTGCCCACCTTCACCACGTCGAAATTGTAGTTCGGCTTGCCGTCGATGAACTGCGGCACCGGACCGGCCGGGCGGTTCATGTAGCGGTTGCCGATCGCGAACACGCTGGCGATGCTCGCGCGGCGAAAAGGTAGGCGTGGAACGCGTATTCCGGCGTGTACGCCTTGGCCGCGATGACGATGGAGAGAAAGGCGAAGGCGGAGAAGCCCACCAGCGCCGCCATCTCGCCGAACGTCATCGACTTGGCCGGGGCCTGGATTGGATCTTGTATGGTTGACATTTGCAGAACCCCTCGCTCCGCAGCAATGGAATCTCGGCCGCTGGACCCAGGCCGCACCATGCGCGGCGGTCCCGATTTCACCTTGATACAGGTCAAAGGTGCGTGAGGCCGCGTGGCGCATGCGCGCTGCGGCCGCGGGTCGCGGTTTTTCCGCGGGTTCCAGCGATTTGATCTTCCATCATACTTCTTCGGGCACCTCTCCCCGGGTTGACTGCCCACTCGGCGCGGCTGGCCTCCCGTTTTCGTGCACAGGGATAGAGATTGCCCGTGGACAGCTTGGCGACATCTTGCGCGCGGCATGATCCGTCTTGAGCGCTGCCGGACTAATCGAGCGTCTGGCGGAACCGCGCCACCGCGATGCCCATGGCGAGCAGCATCAGGCCGAACAGCGCCGCCCCGTCGCGCGCCAGGTCCGAAAGGCCGGAGCCCTTCAGCAGGATGCCCCGCACCATGCGCAGGTAGTGGGTGAGCGGCAGCCCTTCGCCGATCCACTGCGCCCATTGGGGCATGCCCGAGAAGGGGAACATGAAGCCGGACAGCAGGATCGACGGCAGGAAGAACATGAACGACATCTGCACCGCCTGGAGCTGGTTCTGCGCCAGGGTGGAGAAGGTGTAGCCGATGGAGAGGTTGGCGGTGATGAAGAGCAGCGTCGCCGCAGACAGCACGATCACGCTGCCCTCCACCGGCACCGCGAACAGGATGATCCCGGCGCCGAGGATCAGCACCGCCTGGAGGATGCCCACCATCACATAGGGCACGATCTTGCCCAGCATGATCTCCACCGGGTGGATCGGCATGGCGAGCAGGCTCTCCATGGTGCCGCGCTCGATCTCGCGCGTCACGGAGAGCGCGGTGAAGATCAGCATGGTCATGGTGAGGATGGTGCCCAGCAGGCCCGGCACGATATTGAGCTGGCTGGTGCCGGCGGGATTGTAGCGCCGGTGCTGGACGATCTCGAACGCGTCCTGGCTGGTGGCATCGCGCCCCTGCGCCTCCTCGGCGATGGCGCCGACGAAGCGCTCACGCACCAGCGCGGACGACACCACGCCGGAGAGCGCGGCGAGCGCATTGCCCGTGCCGACCGGGTCGGTGGCGTCCGCCGCCACCAGGATCTGCGGGCGGTCGCCGCGCCTCAGGCTGCGCTCGAACCCGGCCGGATCTCGACGAAGAACAGCACCTCCCCCGCGCGCACCAGGTGCTCCGCCTCCTCCGCGCTCTGCGCCTCGCGGACGAAGGAGAAGAAGGCGGTGTTGCGCAGCGCCGCGAGGATGGCGCGGGAGACATCGGAATTCTCGTGCGAGAACACGGCGGTGGGCAGATGGCGCGGCGTGGTGTTGATGGCGTAGCCGAACAGCACCAGTTGCAGCAGCGGGATCATGATCATGGTGGCGAAGGTCACGCGGTCCCGCGTGAGCTGGATGTATTCCTTCACGATCATGGCCATGACCCGGCCGAGGAAGCCGGCGACGCCGGTGCGCGCCGTCATCGCCGGGCGTCCTTGCCGCGCATGAGGTCGATGAACACGTCCTCCAGGGTCGGCTCGTCCTTGCGCCAGACCAAATGCGGCTCGGCACGGAATGGCGCGATGGCGGCGTCCAGCGCCGCGGCGTCCCGGCCGGAGATGTGGAGCGAGGTGCCAAACGGCGCCACCATGTCGACGCCCAGCGCCGCGGCAAGCTTCTGCGACAGGTCGGTGATGCGCTGGCTCGCCTCGCGCGGCCCCTCGCCCTTCACGTCCACGGTGTAGGTGTTGAGCCCCGAGGCGGCGATCACGCTCGCCACCGTGCCCTGCGCGAGCAGGCGGCCATAGGCGATATACGCGATCTCGTGGCAGCGCTCGGCCTCGTCCATATAGTGGGTGGAGACCAGCACGGTCAGGCCCTCGGCCGCCAGCGCATGGATCTGCGCCCAGAACTCCCGGCGCGCCTGGGGATCGACGCCGGCGGTGGGCTCGTCGAGCAGCAGCAGATCGGGCTCGGGCAGGATGCAGGCGCCGAGCGCGAGGCGCTGCTTCCAGCCGCCGGACAGCTCGCCCGCCAGCTGGCGCCCGCGTCCCTTGAGGCCGAGTCGCTCCAGCGCCGCCTGCGCCGCCGCCTCCGGCTTCGGCACCCCGTAGAGGCGGGCGACGAATTCCAGGTTCTCCTTCACGGAGAGGTCCTGGTAGAGCGAGAAGCGCTGGGTCATGTAGCCCACATGGGCGCGGATCTCCCGGCCCTCCGTCAGGATGTCCATGCCGAGGCAGGTTCCGCGGCCGGCATCGGGCGTCAGAAGCCCGCACAGCATGCGGATGGTGGTGGTCTTGCCGGAGCCGTTGGGGCCGAGGAAGCCGTAGATCTGACCGCGCTTCACGCTCATGGTCAGATCGTCCACCACGAGGTTCGCGCCGAACCGCTTGCTCAGTCCCTCCACCTCGATGGCAATGTCGTCGCCCGGGCCGGCCGGCTCTCGGCGGCGCGACGCCAGCCCCGCTCACGGCTTCGGTCCCAAGGTCACGCTCACCGGTTGGCCGGGCCGCGCGGCGGCGGGATCGGTGGGCCGCGCCTCGACCAGATAGACCAGCTTCGCCCTCTCCTCACGGCTGTAGATGATCGGCGGGGTGTATTCCGCCGCGTCAGCGATGAAGGAGACCCTGGCCTTGAGCGGCGGGCAGCCGTCGCAGGTGACGTCGATCTCCTGGCCGACCGCCACCTGGGGCAGCGCCGCCTCGGGCACGAAGAAGCGAACCTTGACCAGTCCCGGCGGCAGAACCGAGACCACGGGCCGGCCTCCGGCACCAGTTCGCCGACGCGGAAATAGACGGTCTGCACCGTGCCCTCGCGCGGCGTCTTCAAAGCGCGCCGCGCCAGGCGGATGCGCGCCGCCTCCAACTGCGCCTTCGCGGCGTCGGCGGCCTGCTCGGCGGCGTCGATCTCCTGGCTGCGCGAGGCGATGCGGGCGGCGGAGATGCGCCGGCGCGCCTCGTCCAGGGCGGCCTGCTTCTGGTCGAAATCGTGCTGCGCGGCATCGAGATTGGCCTGCGAGGACGCGCCCTTGGGCACCAACTGCTTCTGCCGGGCGAGCTCGATGCGCGAGAGATCAAGCGCCGCGGCGGCGCGCGTCTCCGAGGCCTCCAGGATGGCGATCTCCTCCGGCCGCTGGAGCGGCGAGCGGGCATTCTCCAGCTGCGCCTGCGCCTGCTTGAGCTGCGCCTGCGCGGCCCGCACCTCGGCCTGCTGGAGGTCGTCCTCCACCCGCGCCAGCACGTCCCCGGCCTTGACCTTGTCGCCCTCCCGGACGGCCAGGGCGGTGAGGCGGCCGGCCTCCTCGGGGCCGATGAAGAGCAGGTCGCCTTCCACATAGCCGGAATAGCTTTGCGGCCCATTCTGCCCGCAACCGGCGAGCACCAGCGGCAAGGCGGCGAGGAGCGCGGCGGCGAGCGCGGTGCGCAGGCGCGGGCGCGCACCAAGGGTCTGACTCATGGGGCAGCCTCGGACGGGTCGCTCCAGCCGAGGCCCGCGAGCAGCAGGTCCCGGTGGGCGCGCAGCAGGGCGCGGGGATCGAGAGGATCGAAGGTGCCGAACAGGGCGTTCCACACCACGGCAAGCAGCGCTGGGGCGACGACCAGCTGCGGGAAGCGCTCCGCCGCATCGCTGGTGATCTCGCCGCGCTCGCGGGCCCGGCGCGCCACCTGGCGCAGCAGCGCCAGTCCTCGGGTCGCCACCTCCCTGTGGTAATAGGCGGCGAGCGAGGGAAAGCGCGGACCCTCGGAAATCATGAGGCGGATGATCGCCTGCGCTGGCCGATCGAGGATGCGCGAGACGAGCATCTCCATGAGCGCGTCGAGCAGGTCGCGCGTATGGCCGGGGAACAGGGGCACCAACGCGTCGGCGTCGAGTAGCACCGGCGCGATCATCTCCTCCACGAGGCCGCGGAACAGGGCCTCCTTGTCGGCGAAGTAGAGATAGAGCGTGCCCTTGGCGACGCCCGCCCCGCGCGCCACGTCGTCCAGCCGGGCGGCCGCGAAACCCTGCGCCGCGAACACCGCGAGCGCGCCTCCAGAATCGCGCGGCGGCGGTCCTCCTTGCTCATGGCGCGGGCGCGCCG
>NZ_JBNFNU010000123.1:0-10683 GCF_057364445.1 Xanthobacter sp. BG11Y11_SDJG | reverse complement strand
CGCCGGCGGGCGGCCGCGCCACCGCCCCCTCCCCCCTCCGACGTCGTCGACGCGGACGCCGTGGCCGATGCGGGCAAGACGATCGCCGCCGCGCACGGCGCCGTCGACATCCTGGTGGCGAGCGCCGGCATCAACGTGCCCAACCGCGCCTTCGCCGACATCGACATCCCGTCCTGGGACAAGATCGTCGCCGTCAATCTCAGCGGCGTCATGTATGCCGTGTCGGCCGTGCTGCCGGGCATGCGCGCAGCCGGCGGTGGCCTCGTGGTCATCGTCTCGTCCTGGGTCGGCCGCCACGCGGTGAAGCTCGGCGGGCCGGCCTACAACGCGACCAAGCACGGCCTCGTCGCGCTCGGCCATTCGCTCAACATGGAAGAATGCGCGAGCGGCATCCGCGCCTGCGTGGTGATGCCGGGCGAGGTCGCCACCGACATCCTGGCGAAGCGCCCCGCGCCGCCGCCGCCCGAGGAGCTGGCGCGGCTCCTCAATCCCGCCGACGTGGCGCGGATGATCCGCGCGGTGTGCGAGATGCCGCCGCGCGCCTGCGTCAACGAGATCCTCATCAGCCCCACATGGAACCGCAACTTCATCGCCCCGGGTGAGACCGCGCCGCACCCTGCGCGCGCGGCCACCTGAGGCGCCCCATTTCGAGAGCAGCTTCCGCCGGCGCGCGGACCCAAGGATGACCAGGCATGGACAGCAAGCGTAACGTTCTTTCCGGGTACCGCGTGCTCGACTGCTCGATCGCCATGGCCGGCCCGTTCGCCGCCCAAAGGCTCGGCGACCTCGGCGCCGACGTGGTGAAGGTTGAGCCCGTGACCGGCGAGTGGCAGCGCCACGTGGCGGCCGGCGGGGCGGGTGGCAACCGCATCAACGTCTCGTTCCTCTCGCTCAACCGCAACAAGCGCTCGCTGGCGGTGGACCTGAAGTCGCCCGAGGGCAAGGCGGTGCTGCTCGACCTCGTGAAGAGCGCCGACGTGTTCCTCCAGAACTACCGGCCCGGCGTCGCCCAGCGGCTCGGCGTGGACTACGAGACGCTGTCGGCGATCAATCCGAAGCTCGTCTACTGCTCCATCTCCGGCTATGGCGAGAGCGGACCCTACACCCAGCGCCCGGGCCAGGACCTGCTGCTCCAGGGCATGTCCGGCGCCATGCTCTCGGCCGGCCGCGCGGGCGAGCCGCCGACCCCGGCCGGCCAGTATCTGGTGGATGCCGTCACCGCCTACACCGCCTTCGAGGGCGTGCTCGCGGCTTTGCTCCACCGCGAGCGCACCGGCGAGGGGCAGCTGGTGCAGGTGAACATGCTCGACGCCATCACCACGCTGCAGATGCAGGAGCTCTCCGTGTTCACGGTGGCCGGCAAGCCGCAGGTGCGCTCCGCCGAGCCGCACGCCCACGTCTATATCCGCGCGCCCTACGGCGTGTTCGCGACCGCCGACGGCTTCATCGTCCTCGCCTTCCCTTCGCTCAAGCTCTTGGGCGAGCTGATCGGCGAGCCGTCCTTCCTCGCCCTGAGCGACGAGGTGGACAGCTGGACGCAGCGCGACGCCATCTTCGCCAAGACCCGCGCCAAGCTCACCGGCAAGACCAGCGCCGAATGGCTCGACATCTTCCGCGCCGCCGACGTGTGGGCCGGGCCGGTCTATGGCTACGAGGACCTCGTGAGCGACCCGCAGGTGGCCCACAACGGCACCTTCGTCACCTACGACCACCCCACCGAAGGCCGGGTGACGACGCCGGGTTTCCCCATCAAATTCTCCAAGACGCCCTCGCAGGTGGACCGCGGCGCGCCTCTCGCGGGGGAGCACTCGCGCCAGGTGCTGGCGGAGGCCGGCTATGGCGAGGCCGACATCGCCCGCCTTCTCGCCTCCGGCGCGGTGGCGGAGAGCTGAGCGCCATGGACTATCGCGGCCTCACCTGGGACCATCCGCGCGGCTACACCGCCTCGCCGCGCGCGCGCGGCTCGACCGCGCGGGTGGCCTCTCCTTGGCCTGGGACAAGCAGCCGCTGGAGGGGTTCGAGGCCCATCCCATCGACGATCTGTGCGCCCGCTACGACCTCGTGGTGCTGGACCATCCCCATGTGGGCGAGGCGGTGGCCAAGGGCTGCCTCGTGCCGCTGGAGGACCTGTTCTCGCCCGAGGAGATCGCGGCGCTGGAGCGCGACAGCATCGGCCCCAGCCTGTCGAGCTACCGCTTCGCCGGCACCCACTGGGCGCTGCCGCTGGACGCGGCGACGCAGGTGATGGCGCGCCGCGCCGACCTCCTGGACGGTCCCGCCCCCGTCACCTGGGACGAGGTGGTCGCCCTTTCCGAGCGGGCGCCGGTGGCGCTCTCCCTCGCCGGCCCGCATGCCTGCCTCACCTTCCTCTCCATCGCCGCCGCGCTGGGCGAGCCGCCCGCCGTGGCGGACCCGGACCGCCTGGTCTCGGATGCCGTGGGCGGGGATGTGCTCGACCTCATGGCGCGCCTTGCCGACCGCTCGCCCGCGGCGGTGCGCGACAAGAACCCCATCGGCATCCTCGGCCACATGGCCGCGCACGACGACGTGGCGCTGTGCCCGCTGATCTACGGCTATGTGAACTATGCGGCGCCGCGCGATCCGGCCGCGAAACCCATCGCCTTCTCGGACGCTCCGCGCGCGGCGCCCGGCGGCGGCCGGCTCGACGCTGGGCGGCAGCCGGCATCGGCGTCTCGCGCCGCTGCGATGTGACCCCGGCGCTGCTCGACCATCTGCGCTGGCTGCTGGGCGCCGACGCACAGGTCGGCTTCATCCCGGCCCATGACGGCCAGCCGAGCCGGCGCGAGGCCTGGCAGGATGCGGGCGTGAATGCGCGCTGGGGCGGCTTCTACGCCGCCACCGCGCAGACCGTGGAGGCGGCCTATGTGCGGCCGCGCCACGACGGCTACATCGCCTTCCAGGCGGACGCCTCGCGCCTCATCCGCGATGGCCTCGCCGACCGCCGCCCCCACCGCGACATCCTCGAGGACCTCGCCGCGCGCTATGCCCGCAGCCGCGTCCCCGGCACCGAACGATAGGCCAGCCCCATGACCGAAGACGTCACCTTCACCATCGACGGCCACGTCGCCACCCTCACGCTCCACCGGCCGCAGAAGCTCAATTCGGTGACGCCGGAAATGGCCAGCGCGCTGGTCGCGGCGGTGGCGCGGATCAACGACGACGACGCCATCCGCTGCGTGGTGCTCACCGGCGCGGGTGAGAAGGCGTTCTGCTGCGGCTCCGACATCCGCGAGCTGGACCGCTACGACACCGCCTGGAACTTCCGCAACCGCGAGGACTATTGCGACGCCATCCGCCGGCTGCGCAAGCCCGCCATCGCCGCGGTGAACGGCTACGCCTTCGGCGGCGGACTGGAGACCGCCATGAGCTGCGACATCCGCATCTGCTCGGAGAATGCGCAGTTCGCCGCGCCGGAGATCAAGCTCGGCTGGATCGGCGGCGGCGGCGTCGCCGCCTTCCTCTCGCACGCCGTCGGCACCTCGAACGCCGCGCTCATGATCCTCACCGGCGATCCCATCGATGCCCACAAGGCACTCGCCTGGGGCCTCGTCAGCGAGGTGCTGCCGCAGGAGCGGCTGCTGGCCCGCGCCCAGGAGCTGGCGGCGATCATCGCCAGCCGCGCGCCCATCGCGGCGGAGACCGCGAAGCTCAACCTCGCCGCCGCCCATGCTCTGCCGGTGGAGCAGGCCATTGCCTATGAGCGGGATTTGCAGACCATCTGCTTTGCGACCGAGGACGCCGCAGAGGGCCGCGCCGCCTTCAAGGAGAAACGGGCCCCGGCGTTCCGGCGCAAGTGAAGCAAATCCCCTGAGAACAAGAACGATCCGAGGAGGAAACATCCGGCCATGACCGACCCTGCCCTCACCCTCGATCCCGCCGCCGCGCTTCCCGAAGGCGGCCTTCTCGTCGGCCGCGCCTTCCGGCCCGGCATCGGCCCCAGCGTCGTCACCGTGCGCGGCGGAGAGGTGATCGACATCACCAGCTCCGCGGCCCCCACCGTGCGCGACCTGTGCGAAAGCGCCGACCCGGCGGCGCTCGCCCCGCGACCTGCCGGGCGTGCCGATCGGCGCGGCGGCCGACCTGCTCGCCAATTCCGACGAAGCCGGCGCGGCGCCCGGCGCCCCGCCTGCTCTCGCCCATCGACCTCCAGGCCGTGAAGGCCTCCGGCGTCACCTTCGTCATCAGCCTCCTGGAGCGGGTGATCGAGGAGCAGGCCCGCGGCGCGCCGGAGAAGGCGCTGGCGATCCGCGCCGACATCGACCGCCTGATCGGCGCCGACCTCTCGAAGCTCAAGCCCGGCTCGCCCGCGGCCATGGAGGTGAAGGAGGCGCTGATCGCGCGGGGCATGTGGTCCCAGTATCTGGAAGTGGGCATCGGCCCGGACGCGGAGATCTTCACCAAGGGCCAGCCGCTCTCCTCGGTCGGCACCGGCGCCCATGTGGGCATCCTGCCGACCTCGGTGTGGAACAACCCGGAGCCGGAGATCGCCATCGTTGTGACCAGCCGCGGCGCCATCGTCGGCGCGACGCTCGGCAACGACGTGAACCTGCGCGACGTGGAGGGCCGCTCGGCGCTGCTGCTCGGCCGCGCCAAGGACAACAATGCGAGCTGCTCCATCGGCCCGTTCGTGCGCCTGTTCGACGCCGGATTCTCGCTGGACGACGTGCGCACCGCCGAGTTGAGCCTGACCGTGGACGGCCCGGACGGCTTCCGCCTCACCGGCGCGAGCTCCATGCGCCAGATCAGCCGCGACCCGGAAGAGCTGGCCGCCGCCACCATCGGCGCCAGCCACCATTATCCGGACGGCTTCGTGCTCATGCTCGGCACCATGTTCGCCCCGGTGGAAGACCGCGACCGCCCGGGCGAAGGCTTCACCCACAAGGTCGGCGACGCCGTGACCATTGCGACGCCCAGCCTCGGCGCCCTGTCCAACCGCGTGCGCCATTGTTCGGACTGTGCGCCATGGACATTTGGCGTCGCCGACCTCATGCGAAACCTCGCGGGACGCGGGCTCCTGTGAGCCCCCTCGCCACCAGATGGAGGTTCCCATGACCGCCGAAGTCACCGGACAGATGCTGATCGGCGCGAGCGCCGTGCGCGGCAGCCGCAGCGAGATCTTCGCCGTCGATCCCGGCACGGGCCAGACGCTCGCGCCCGGCTTCGCGGGCGGCTCCGCACAGGACGTGGCCCGCGCCTGCACCCTCGCGGGCGAGGCGTTCGACGCCTTTCGCGAGACCGCGCCGGAGACCCGCGCCCGGTTCCTGGAAGCCGTCGCCGAGGCGATCCTCGGCATAGGCGACGCCCTCATCGTGCGCGCCATGGCCGAGAGCGGCCTGCCGCGCGGGCGGCTCGAAGCGAGCGCGGCCGCGACGGTGGGCCAGCTGCGCCTGTTCGCGAAGCTGCTGCGCGAGGGCTCGTTCATCGAGGCGCGCATCGACCCGGCGCTGCCGGAACGCCAGCCGCTGCCGCGCGCGGACCTGCGCCAGCGCCACATCGCGCTCGGCCCGGTGGCCGTGTTCGGCGCCAGCAATTTCCCGCTCGCCTTCTCGGTGGCGGGCGGCGACACCGCGTCCGCACTCGCCGCCGGCTGCCCGGTGGTGGTGAAGGGCCATTCCGCCCATCCCGGCACGTCCGAATTGGTGGGGCGCGCGGTGCAGCAGGCGGTCAAGGCCTGCGGGCTGCCGGAAGGCGTGTTCTCCCTGCTGTTCGGGTCCGGCAGCGAGGTGGGCATCGCCCTCGTCACCGATCCGCGCATCAAGGCGGTGGGCTTCACCGGCTCGCGCCGCGGCGGGCTGGCGCTGGTGGCCGCCGCGCAGGCGCGCCCGGAGCCGATCCCGGTCTATGCGGAGATGGCCTCCATCAACCCGGTGGTGCTCCTGCCGGCGGCGCTCGCCGCCCGCGCCGAGGCGCTGGGCAAGGAGTTCGTCGGCTCGCTCACGCTCGGTGCAGGGCAGTTCTGCACCAATCCCGGCCTCGTCTTCGCGCTCGCAGGCCCCGATCTCGACCGGTTCGTGGCGGCTGCGGGGGCGGCGCTGCAGGCGAGCGCCGCGGCCACCATGCTCACCCCCGGCATCCATGCGGCCTATGAGGCGGGCGTCGCCCAGCTCGAAGCCAATGCCAATGCGCAGACCCTCGCCCGCGGCACGGCGGGCGCCGGCCCGCACCAGGGCTGCGCCGCTCTGTTCCTCACCGAGGCGGCGGCGCTTGCGGGCGACCATGCGCTCACCGAGGAGGTGTTCGGCGCGTCCTCGCTGGTGGTGCGCTGCCGCGACCTCGACGAGGTGCAGGCCACCATCGCCCAGCTCGAAGGCCAGCTTACCGCCACCATCCATGCGGACGCGGCGGACGCGGACGCCGCCCGCGCGCTGATCCCGACCCTGGAGCGCAAGG
Organism: Xanthobacter sp. BG11Y11_SDJG; assembly: GCF_057364445.1. Lineage (NCBI taxonomy): Bacteria > Pseudomonadati > Pseudomonadota > Alphaproteobacteria > Hyphomicrobiales > Xanthobacteraceae > Xanthobacter > Xanthobacter sp. BG11Y11_SDJG. Next base: position 4,272 of record NZ_JBNFNU010000123.1, on the reverse strand, counting down.
CGGGCCGCATCCTGTTCAACGGCTGGCCCACCGGCGTCGAGGTCTGCGACGCCATGGTCCATGGCGGCCCGTTCCCGGCCACGTCGGACAGCCGCACCACCTCGGTCGGCACGCTTGCCATCCGCCGCTTCCTGCGGCCGGTCTGCTACCAGGACGTGCCCGACGCCCTGCTGCCCGACGCCCTGAAGCGGGCCAACCCGCTCGGCGTGCCGCGCCGCATCGACGGCACGTTCCAGGGCACAACTCCGGGCTGATTTCACCCCGCCCCCCGCGCCCACCCCAAGAAGAACACTGGAGGAAGCCCATGTCCCTGAAGCGCCTTCTGACCCCGCTCGCAGCCGCCGGAGCCCTGCTCCTGGCCGCGGGCGCCGCCTCCGCCCAGACCAAGAGCGTGGTCACCTTCGCCGCCTCGCATTTCGCCGAGGTCGGCCGCGGCGACCGCCTCAAGGCCTGGGTGGAAAAGTTCAACAAGGAGAATCCGGACGTGGAGGTGAAGCCGATCACCATCCCGTTTTCCTCCTTCGCCACCACCATCTTCACCCAGATGGGCGGCGGCGGCGGGCCGGACATCATCCGCTTCGACCTGCCGGAATTCTATGCCGCCGTCGCGGCGAAGTCGGTGCTGCCGTGGGACGGCGTCATCACCGACGCCGACTACAAGTTCACCAGCGCCGACAAGTTCATGTTCGTGGGCGGCAAGCGCTATGGCATCGCCTTCGACACCGCGAACTACGCCATGGTCGTCAACGCCGCGCTGGTGCCCGGCGGCAAGGCGCCGGCGAACTTCGACGATTTCCTGGCCGCCGCCAAGGCCGCGACCAGGGACGGCCATTACGGCTTCGCCTTCCGCGCCACCATGGCCGAGCGCGGCGGCATGTGGTATGATTTGACCAATTTCGTCTACGGCTTCGGCGGCCGCTGGTCGAAGCCCGACGGCACGCCCACCTTCAACAGCCCCGAGGTGATCGCCGGCATCACCGCCTACAAGCAGGTCTACGACGCCGGCGTGACCCCCAAGGGCACCGACGCCGCCACCTACCGGCGCATGTTCTGGGAAGGCAAGATCGCCATGGAGATCGACAATGGCGGCGTCGCCACCATTCTCACCTCCGAGGGCAAGGCGCACCCCATCGGCGCCGCCCCCTCGCCTTTCCCGCACCGCGAGCAGGGCATGATCCTCGCGCCTGCCACCATCAACGCCAACACCAAGGTGAAGGACGCGGCGGTGAAGTTCCTGCGCTGGGCGCTTCAGCCCCAGCAGCAGCAGGAACTGCAGACCCTGCTCGGCGCCGCCAACGTCGCCACGGTGGTGCCGCGCACCGCCGCCGAACTCGAAGCCATGCCGTGGCTGAAGGTCTACGACGCGCAGACCCCCTACAGCGTTCCCGCTTTGCCGCAGGGCCTGGAGACCAAGGCGCCGGAGATCCAGCAGATCGTGGTGGCCCAGGTGCTCAAGGTGCTCCAGGGCGGCATGGCGCCGAAGGCGGCCATGGACGAGACCCAGCGCCTCGTCACCACGCGCGTCCTCGGCCAGTGAGTTGACCGCGACCTGACTGCGACCCTGCCGGGGGCGGCCCGCGCCGCCCCCGCTTTCCCCTTGGGACCTTGATGATGACGCGCCCCGCCCAGAGCCGGCCTCAGGCCGCCGACCAAGCCGCAGCGCCGGACCGCAGCCGGTGGACCGCCGCGGTCTTCGTCGCGCCGGTCGTGATCTATCTGCTCGCCTTCCAGTTCTACCCGCTGGCGCAGCAATTCTATCTCAGCGTGACCGACACCTCGCTGCTGAACCCCTCGCGCCAGACCTTCGTGGGACTGGAGAACTATCGCGACATCCTGAGCGATCCCGAGTTCCACCAGGCGCTTCGGGTGACGGTGGTCTACACGCTGGTCTGCGTCGCCGGCTCGATCCTGCTCGGCCTCGGCGCGGCGCTGCTGCTGGACCGGCCGTTCCGCGGCCGCGGCATCGCCCGCGCGCTGGTCACCATCCCCTGGGCCGCGCCGCCGGTGGCTGCCGCCCTCATCTTCGTGTGGCTCTACAACGCCCAATACGGCCTCGTGAGCCGCGCCTCGCAGGCGCTCGGCCTCTCGGCCGGCGGCTTCAACTGGCTGGACGAGCCCTCCTTCGCGCTGCCGGCGATCCTCATCACCACCCTGTGGCAGATCTTCCCGTTCTCGGCGGTGGTCATCCTCGCCGCGCTCCAGGGCGTGCCGTCCGAGCTGCGCGAGGCGGCGGTGATCGACGGGGCGGACCGCCTCAGCGTGTTCAAGGCGGTGGTGTGGCCCACCATCCGCCCGACCGTTGCGCTGCTGGCGCTGCTCATCACCGTGTGGTCGCTGCGCCGCTTCGACGTGATCTGGATCATGACCCAGGGCGGCCCGCTGGGCGAGACCAACACACTGGTCATCGACCTCTACCGGCGCGCCTTCGTCTATCTGGACCTCGGCCGCGCCGCCGCGGTGGGCATCGTCGGCCTCGCCATCGCCGTGCTCGTCACCCTGGTCTATTTCTGGGCTTCCCGGCGCGCGGAAGCCGCGAGCGGGAGGCGGTGAGCGCCATGGCCCGGTTCCATCCCTTCCATGCCATCGCGGTGCTGGCCCTGCTCGGGGTCGCCGCCTTCCCGCTCTACTGGATGTTCGTCACCTCGCTGACGCCGTCGGCCCGCCTGTTCGGCGCCGCGCCGCAGATGCTGCCGGACCTGTCCCAGTTGCCGGTGTATCTCGACGCGCTGACCGTCACCTCGCTGAGGCACTGGCTGTTCAACTCCATGGTGGTGGCGGTGGGCACGACGGTGCTCTCCCTCCTGCTCGCGGTGCTGCCGGCCTACGCGCTCTCGCGGCTCAAATTCCCCGGGCTGCTGCTGCTCGGCTTCGTGCTGTTCCTGACCCAGATGCTGCCCGAGGCGATGCTGGTGGTGCCGCTCTACGACATCTTCGCGCGCATGGGCCTGCTCAACACGCTGCTCGGTCTGATCCTGGCCAACACCGCCTTCACGGTGCCGGTGGTGACCTGGATCCTGAAGGGCGCCATCGACGCCGTCCCGGGCGAGATCGAGGAGGCGGCGCACATCGACGGCTGCTCGCGCCTCGGCATCGTGCTCACCGTGGTGGTGCCGCTGATCGCGCCGACGCTCGCGGCGGCGGCGGTGATCGCCTTCTTCCACGGCTGGAACGAATATGTGTTCGCCCAGACCTTCATCAGCGACGACCAGCTGCGCACCGCCTCGGTGGGGCTGGCGAGCTTCGTCGGCGAGCTGTCGACGCCGGTCCACACGGTGATGGCGGTGGGCTTCATCTACACCCTGCCCGCGGTGGTCTTCTATCTCTTCGTCCAGCGCTACGTGGTCGCCGGAATGACCTCCGGCGGCGTCAAGGGCTGACGCGCGCGCCTGCGCACCCCATTTTCGAGGAACACGCCCCATGGCGCTCAAGCTCGCGAACGTCACCAAGTCCTTCGAGGCCCACAAGGTGATCGACAATGTCGACATCGAGGTGGGCGACGACGAATTCCTGGTCCTGCTGGGCCCCTCGGGCTGCGGCAAGTCCACCATCCTGCGCATGATCGCGGGGCTGGAGACCCTCACCAGCGGCGAGATCCACCTCGCCGGCCAGCGGGTGGACCGGCTGCCGCCCAGCGCGCGCGACATGGCCTTCGTGTTCCAGTCCTATGCGCTCTACCCGCACATGACGGTGCGCCGGAACATCGCCTTCCCGCTCATCATGCGCCAGCACCGCTGGTGGTTCCACCTGCCGGTGATCGGCGGCCTCGCCAAGCGCCGCATCGAGCGCAGCCCGGAGGTGCGCGAGAAGGTGGAGCGCACGGCGGAGATGCTGGCGCTCACCAAGATGCTCGACCGCTATCCGCGCACGCTTTCCGGCGGCCAGCGCCAGCGCGTGGCGCTGGGGCGCGCCATGGTGCGCCAGCCCTCCGCCTTCCTCATGGACGAGCCCCTGTCCAACCTCGACGCCAAGCTGCGCACCGCGATGCGCGCCGAGATCACCCAATTGCACCAGCGCGTCGGCGGCACCTTCGTCTATGTCACGCACGACCAGATCGAGGCGATGACCATGGGCACCCGCATCGCGCTGCTGCGCGACGGCACGCTCCAGCAGTTCGGCACCCCGCGCGAGATCTACGAGACGCCGGCCAACACCTATGTGGCGCGCTTCATCGGCACGCCGCCCATGAACCTGATCGCGGCCGAGGTGGCGGACGGGGCGCTTGCCGTCGGCACGGCGCGCCTGCCGCTGCCCGCCGGCGCGATCCATGCCGGC
>NZ_JBNFNU010000122.1:0-10725 GCF_057364445.1 Xanthobacter sp. BG11Y11_SDJG | reverse complement strand
CGCTGCGCGCTTTCCTGAAGCGGCGCCCGCCCGCCTGAAGCCCAGGCGCCGCCGCCCCGCCTTGCGCCGGGCGCCACCGGCGTTCTATGACGCGCCACGCCCCGCCGGGGCGAACGGTTCTGAGGCGGTGTGCCGCCATCGAGGAGGTCGCCATGGCGGCGGTGGTTGAGCGGGTGTTCTCCGGCGTGCAGCCCACGGGCAACCTGCATCTCGGCAATTATCTCGGCGCCATCAAGCGTTTCGTGGAGCTGCAGAACACCCACGACTGCATCTATTGCGTCGTCGACCTGCACGCCATCACGGTCTGGCAGGACCCCGAGGAACTGCGCCGCCACATCCGCGAGGTGACGGCCGCCTTCATCGCCTGCGGCATCGATCCCAAGGCGCATATCGTGTTCAACCAGAGCCAGGTCTCCGGCCATGCCGAGCTCGCCTGGATCTTCAACTGCGTCGCCCGCATGGGCTGGCTGAACCGCATGACGCAGTTCAAGGAGAAGGCGGGCAAGGACCGCGAGAACGCCTCGGTGGGCCTGTTCGCCTATCCGAACCTCATGGCCGCCGACATCCTGCTCTACCGCGCCACCCATGTGCCGGTGGGCGAGGACCAGAAGCAGCATCTGGAGCTGACCCGCGACATCGCCATGAAGTTCAACAACGACTTCTCGGCCTCGATCGCCGCCAACGGCCATGGCGAGGGCTACTTCCCGCTGACCGAGCCGCTGATCGCCGGTCCCGCGACGCGGGTCATGAGCCTGCGCGACGGGGCGAAGAAGATGTCGAAGTCGGACGCCTCGGACTTCTCCCGCATCAACCTCACGGACGACGCCGACGCCATCGCCACCAAGGTGCGCCGCGCCAAGACCGATCCCGAGCCGCTCCCCTCCGAGGAAGAGGGCCTGAAGGGCCGGCCGGAGGCGGACAATCTGGTGGGCATCTTCGCCGCCCTCGCCGACACCTCGAAGGGTCAGGTTCTGGCGGACTACGGCAACGCCCAGTTCTCCACCTTCAAGGGCGCGCTGGTGGACCTCGCGGTGGCGAAGCTCGGGCCCATCGGCGCCGAGATGCAGCGCCTGATGGGCGACCTCTCCGCCATCGACGCCATCCTCGCCGACGGCGCCGGCCGCGCGCGGGTGATCGCCGACGAGACGATCCGCCAGGTGAAGGATATCGTGGGCCTCGTGCGGTCCTGAGCATTCCGCGGGAGGGGGCATGGACGACGACGCCTTCACCGACGCGGAGCGCGCCGCGGTCTACCGCTGCATCGAGAGCCGGCGCGACGTGCGCCGGGAGTTCCTGCCGGACGCGATCCCGGACGCCGTGGTCGCGCGCCTGCTCGCCGCCGGCCATGCCGCGCCCTCGGTGGGCTTTCTCCAGCCCTGGAACTTCATCCTGGTGCGGCAGAAGGAAACCAAGGAGGCGCTCCATGCCGCCTTCACCCGCGCCAATGCCGAGGCGGCGGCCCTGTTCGACGGCGCGCGGGCCGACCTCTACCGATCGCTGAAGCTTGAAGGGCTGCGGGAGGCGCCGCTGCTGCTGTGCGTCACCTGCGAGCGGGGGCGGCCGGCCCGGTGGTGCTGGGGCGCACCCACCAGAGCGAGGTGGATGTCTATTCCACCGTCTGCGCGGTCGAGAACATCTGGCTCGCGGCGCGGGCGGAGAATCTGGGCGTCGGTTGGGTCTCGATCCTGTCGCTCGACGATCTGAGGGCGATCCTCGGCATTCCGGAGCACATTTTGCCGGTGGCGCTGTTGTGCATCGGCCGCGTCTCCCGCTTCGCCGGCACGCCGGATCTGGAGCGCGCCGGCTGGCGCGAGCGGCTGCCGCTCGACTCGCTGGTGTTCGCCGAGCGCTTCGGTGCGCCGTGGCAAAGCGGGCGATGAGCACCGGCGAAATCGGGTGGGCGGTGATTGCCGGCTCTGCTGGAATGCGCCAAGCTCGCTTGAAGGGAGATGCCTTGTGCTGGCGCTCGATGCCCCGCTTTCGTCCTCGCCGGCCGCGCGCCGCCTCATGACCGCGACCCCCGCGACCCCGCTGGAGATCGCCGCCAGCGATTATGACGTGGTGCGCCGGGCGGTGGCCTATATTTCGCTGCATGTGCGCCGCCAGCCGGAGGTGGAGGAGATCGCGCTCGCCGCCGGCGTTTCCGCGCGCGCCCTCACGGACCTGTTCCGCCGCTGGTGCGGGCTCACGCCCAAGGCGTTCCTGCAGGCGGTGACGCTCGACCGCGCCCGGCGCATCGTCGCCGAAAGCTCGAACGTGCTCGACGCGGCGCTGGAGTTGGGCCTGTCCGGCCCCGGGCGGCTGCACGACCTGTTCGTGGTGCACGAGGCCATGTCGCCGGGCGAGTGGAAGACCGGCGGCGCCGGCCTCCTCATCCGCTACGGCTTCCATCCCTCGCCGTTCGGCATGGCGCTGGCCATGGCGACGCCGCGCGGCCTGTGCGGTCTCGCCTTCGCCGATGCGGGGGAGGAGGCGGCGGCGCTCGCCGACATGCGCGCCCGCTGGCCCAACGCCGCCTTCGCCGAGGACCCGGCCGCCACCGCGCCGCTGGTGGCGCGCATATTCTCGGCCGGAGCCTGCCGGGACGACCAGCCGCTGCGCATCGTCTTCATCGGCACGGATTTCGAGATCCGGGTGTGGGAGACGCTGCTGCGCATCCCCATGGGCCGCGCCACCACCTATTCGTCCATAGCCGAGCACGTGGGCCGCCCCAAGGCGGCGCGGGCGGTGGGCGCGGCGGTGGGCAAGAACCCCATCTCCTTCGTGGTGCCGTGCCACCGCGTGCTGGGCAAGAGCGGCGACCTCACCGGCTATCACTGGGGTCTCACCCGCAAGCGCGCCATACTGGGCTGGGAAGCCGGCAAGCTGGAGCCGAAGGCGGGATGAGGGAAGGGCCGGGCACGGGTCGGCGCCTTTCAGCGCGCAGCCCGTCCGCGTGCGAAGTTGGCGCCTGCTACCCCACCCACCCCTTGAGCTCCCGCTCCACCACCGCCTCCAGCACCCGCATGCCCTCGGGCGTGGCGTTGAGGCAGGGGATGGCGGCGAAGTGCTCGCCGCCGTGGTGCAGGAAGATCTCTTTGTTCTCGCCGCCGATCTCCTCCAGCGTCTCCAGGCAGTCCGCCACGAAGCCGGGATTGAAGATGGCGAGCCGCTTCACGCCGCTCTCGGCCAGCGCCTTCACGGTCATGTCGGTATAAGGCTGGAGCCATTCCTCGGTGCCGAAGCGGGACTGGAAGGTGAGGCGCAGCTTCTCCTCGCTCATGCCGAGGCGATCGCGCAGCAGGCGCGCCGTCTTGGCGCACTGGCAGTGATAGGGGTCGCCCTTCAGCAGATAGGATTTCGGCACGCCGTGGAACGAGGCGAGGATCACCTCCGGCTCGAAATCGAGCGCGGCGAGGTGCTGCTCCAGCGAGGCCGCCACCTGGTCGATATAGACCGGATCGTCGTGCCAGGGCGGGGCGACGCGGATGATGGGCTGCCAGCGCATGGCTTTGAGCGCATCGAACGCCTTGTCGCAGACCGTGGCCGTAGTCGCAGCCGAATATTGCGGATAGAGCGGCACGATCAGGATGCGCTCGCAGCCCTGCGCCTGGAGCGCCGCGATGCGCTCGGCGATGGGCGGCTTGCCGTAGCGCATGGCCCAGTCGACGACGATGCGCGGATCGCGGGTGGAAAGGTGCGCGGCGAGCTTCTCGGCCTGGTCGCGGGTGATGGTCTTCAGCGGGCCTTCGTTGCGCTCATTGTTCCAGATGCTCGCATAGTCCTTGCCCTTGGGGCCGGGGCGCTTGGTGAGCACGATGGCGTTCAGCACGAACCACCACACGATGCGGTTCACCTCGATCACCCGCCGGTCGGAGAGGAACTCCTTCAGATAGGCGCGCATGGACCAGTAGTCCGTGCCCTCCGGCGTGCCGAGATTGACGATCAGAACGCCGATGCGGCCGAAGGCCACCTTCGGATGGTCCTTGGGGAAAGGGGAGGTGTCGGGCGTGAAGGCGTGCGGGCTCGTGGTCATTCGTCTCACCTCGGCCAAGCGGGGCTACCCCCATTGGGGCAAGGGGATGGGTGCGTCAATGCGGCGGGGCGCTCGGAGCTGATACGCAAGCCGGCGGCAGCCGGATGCGCGCGCCGTTGCCGCAGGCCGAAGCGCGGCCCCGGGAAAGGGGCTGGTCTTGCCGGCAGCGAACGGGGTGAGGGATGGTGGGCGCGACAGGGATCGAACCTGTGACCCCTACGATGTCAACGTAGTGCTCTCCCGCTGAGCTACGCGCCCCTCCGCAGGAGCGGCCTCTATATCGGCTCCTTTCGCCGGAGGCAAGGCGGGGAATTCAGACCGCGGTGGATGGCCGGCGCGCCGCCGGTTTGCCCCCGGCGGCGCCGGGGCGTATTGCTTTGGCCGCAAGGAGGCCCGCCATGTCGAACCCCCAGCCGACCGTCGATCCCGCCGAGGTCGCCCGCTTCGATGCGCTCGGGGCGCAGTGGTGGGACGAGAAGGGCAAGATGGCGCCGCTGCACGCCATGAACCCGGCACGCCTCGCCTTCCTGCGCGACGCGCTGGTGCGCCGCTTCGGCCGCGATCCGCGCGCGCTGCGGCCCCTGAAGGGGCTCTCGGTGCTGGACATCGGCTGCGGCGGCGGGCTCCTGAGTGAGCCGCTCGCCCGGATGGGCGCCCCAGGTGACGGGCATCGATCCCGCGCCCGGCAATGTGGACGTGGCCCGCGCGCACGCCGCCGAGGCGGGGCTCGACGTCGAATATTTCCCGGTGACCGCCGAGGAGCTTCTGGCGCGCGGCGCGCGCTTCGACGCGGTGGTGGCGCTGGAGGTGGTGGAGCACGTGGCGGACGTGGGCCTGTTCGTGCGCACCGCCGGGGCGCTGGTGGCGGCGGGCGGCGCGCTGGTGCTCTCGACCCTGAACCGCACGCCGAAGAGCTTCGCCCTCGCCATCGTGGGAGCGGAATACGTGCTGCGCTGGCTGCCGCCCGGCACGCACCGCTGGGAGAAGTTCATCACCCCGGACGAGCTGGAGGCGACGCTGGCCGGCGCCGGCTTCGCGGTGAGCGAGAAGGCCGGCATGGTCTACGACCCGCTGAAGAGCGCCTTCCGCCTGTCGTCCGACATGGACGTGAACTATTTCATGGTCGCCGAGCGGGGCTGACCGGAACGCCCGCTCAGTTCCGGTCCTCCGGCAGGACCGGCAGAGGAAACACCTCCACCTCGTCCTCGCGCAGGGCCTTCACCTCGTCCTGGGTCGCCTCGCCATAGATGGAGCGGTGCTCCAGCTCGCCTTCGTGCATCTTGCGGGCGAGGTCGGCGAAGTCCGGGCCCACATAATCGGCGTTGGAGACCACGTGGTCGCGCAGCCGCCGCAGCAGATCGGCAAGTTCGCCCTCCGGCCGGCCCATGAGCGCCATCGGTGCCGTCGGCGCCGCTGGCGCCGTGGGCGTTCCGCCCTCGCGGTCCGGCTCAGCCAAGGCAGGCGCGGCGCGCTCGCCTTTGTCGGTGCGGGCGACCGAGGGCGCCATCACCGCCTTCTCCACCGTGGTGGCGTTGCAGCTGGGGCAGGTCACGAGCCCGCGGGCGCGCTGGCTGTCATAGCTTTGGGAGGAGGGGAACCAGCTCTCGAAGGCGTGGCCGCAGGCGCAGTTCAGGGTGTAGCGGATCACGACGAGGTCCCGACCACATGCAGGTGCCCGGCCTGTCCCGGCCCGGCGACCTCGAAGCGCCGCCCATGGGTGAGCGAGGGAATGCGGGCGCGGGCCGAGGCGACCTCGGCGAGGTCGATCTCGGCCAGGATGACGCCCGGGTCTGTGCCGCCCTCGGCGATCACCCGGCCCCAGGGATCGACGATCAGCGAATGGCCGTAGGTCTCGCGCCCGTTCTCGTGGCGCCCGCCCTGGGCAGCGGCGAGCACATAGGCGCCGTTCTCGATGGCGCGGGCGCGCAGCAGCACCTGCCAATGGGCCTCGCCGGTCGGCCGCGTGAAGGCGCCGGCACCGTGAGCACCTTGGCGCCCGCCTCGGCGAGTGCCCGGTAGAGCGCGGGAAAGCGCAGGTCGTAGCAGATGGTGAGCCCGAGCGGCACCGCTCCCACCTCGGCCAGCACCGCGCGCTCGCCGGGCCGGTAGGCCGTCGATTCGCGGTAGCTCTCGCCATGGCCGAGGTCCACGTCGAACATGTGGATCTTGTCGTAGCGCGCGGTGATCTCGCCCGCGGGGTCGATCAGGAAGGCGCGGTTGACGGCCCGGTTCTCCGACACCTTGAGCGCCAGCGAGCCGATATGCAGGTGGATCTTCAGCTCGCGCGCGGTTTCGCGCAAGGCGGCGAGCGTGATGTCGTCCTCCTCCGCGGCGAGCTTGTCGAACAGCAGCGCGCGGTCGAGCTCCATCAGATTGGTGGTCTCGGGCGTCTGGACATATTGCGCGCCGGCCCGGGCCGCCTCGCGCACCAGAGCGCGCGCGGCCTCGAGGTTGGCGCCGGCCTCGCGGCCGGAGCGCATCTGCACCAGGCCCACGCGCAGGGGTGGGCGGCGTTTCGGAAGAGGTCATTGAGCGATCTCTCGATGGGCAGGGCGCCCGCGCCGGCCGCAGCCGCCCCGGGCGTGTCCCCCCATGACTAGCCCATGTCGGCGGACCGTGTCACGGCACCGCAGGCTGTCGCGACGCGGTCGGCGCTCAGGCGGCCATCAGCGGGTCGAGCTTGCCGGCCTCTTCGAGCGCGTAGAGGTCGTCGCAGCCGCCCACATGGGTGTCGCCGATGAAGATCTGCGGCACGGTGGTGCGTCCACTCGCGCGGCGGCTCATCTCCTGCTGGCCTTCGGCGTCGGTGGTGACGTCGATCTCGGTGAAGGTCCAGCCTTTGCGGCGCAACAGCTCCTTTGCCGCATGGCAATAGGGGCAGTAGCTCTTGGTGTAGATGACGATGGGTTTCATGGGGTGCACAGGGGTCTCGCGATGACGGGCGAATGCCGTCACGAAAGCGTCGCATCATAGGGATTCAGGTTGTTTCCACAACCCGTGCGAAGGTCAGAGCGTCCACACGCGCGGCGCCGGCACGGCGGAGCGCCTGGGCGCAGGCGTCCAGCGTCGCTCCCGTCGTGTAGACGTCATCGATGATCACCACCCGCGCGCCGGCGACCGCGGATGCTGCGGTGCGTCGAACGGCAAAGGCGCCCGCCACATTGGCGCGCCGCTGCGTCCGCGAGAGCGCCGTCTGGGAGGGCGTGCGGCGGGTGCGCTCGAGCACGTCGACCCGGGCCGAAACGCCGCTGTCGCGGGCGATGTGCCGCGCCAGCAGCGCCGCCTGGTTGAAGCGCCGCCGCCACAGCCGGAGCGGGTGCAGCGGCACCGGCACCAGCATCTGCGCGCCCGCCAGAAGCTCGCTTCCCGCCTGCCGCATGAGCCGGGCCATGGGCCGCGCCAGATCGAGGCGGTCGGCATATTTGAGGTTGTGAACCAGGTCGCGGGCAACACCCTCGAACAGCACCGCCGCCCGGGCCCGGTCGAAGGCAGGCGGGTCGGAGCGGCGGCGGCGGAGAGGGTGGCGCCGGCATCATAGGCGAAGGGGGCGCCGGTGCGCTCGCAATAGGGGCGGGTGACAAACGCCATGGTGCCCCAGCAGGCGCCGCACAGCCCATTGGCGGCGCCGGTGACGGCGCCGCAGGAGATGCAGGTAGGCGGCAGAGCGAGCCCGAGCAGCCCGTCCCCCAGCCGGCGCAAGGCCCCGGCGGCGCGTGCGAATTGCGACGGCGACAGGTCCATGGCCGCCCCCTCCCGCGACAACCATGGGTGGAAACGCGGCGGCTGTAAAGACGCGGGGCAGGCGGAAGCCGGGGCGCCGGCTTCCGCGCCGCCTCAATGGGCGCGGTGCTGCGGCAGGGCAGCCGCGCCCCAGGCGCGGATCGAGGCCCAGATGCGCCGGTCGAGCTGGAACCGGTCCACCGGCACCGAGGCGCCGAGCGCCTTCACCCGGCACAGGCCGACGCCGGACCACTGGAAGCCGCACTTCTCCAGCACCCGGCGCGAGGCGGGATTGACCACCCGCGCGGCGCCGATGAGCTGCTCGGTGGGGGTCTCGGAAAAGGCGTAGTCGATCACGGCGCGCACCGCCTCGGTGGCGATGCCGAGGCCCCAGAAGGGTTCGCCGATCCAGTAGCCGATCTCCGGGGCGGGCTCGGGCGGGCGCCGGCCGAAGGAGCACATGCCGGCGAAGGCGAGATCGCCCTCCCGCTTCAGGAACACGGCGAAGGTGGCGGCATCCGGGGCGGCGCCGAGCGTCTCGACGAAGGCGCGGGCGTCGGAGGCGCGGTAGGGATAGGGCAGGTTCGCGGTCATCTCCGCGATCTTGCGGTTGTTGGCAAGCTCGGCCACGGCGGCGACGTCCTCGATGCGCGGGGCGCGGAGCACCAGCCGCTCGGTCTCGAGGACGGGGATACAGCTTTCCGCGAGCGGTGCTCCGGGCGTGGTCTCGATGGTCGTCATGGCGGGCTCCTGTCGACGTCGGTGCGACAAAACGAAAGACCGGGAAGGCGTGCCGCCTCCCCGGTCTTTCGGGAGCCCAGTTGCGCGATGCGCGGTCCGGGTCAGGCTCCCCCCGGTTCGACGACACCGGCGGGACCCTGCATTTTCAGGTCTCGCCGCTTACTCGGCCGCCTCGGCGGCGGCGGGAATGACGGATACGTAGGTTCGGTCGTTGGATTTGGTGCGGAACTCGACCTTGCCTTGAACCAGAGCGAACAGAGTATGGTCGCGGCCCATGCCCACATTGAGGCCGGGATGCCACTTGGTGCCGCGCTGGCGCACGATGATGTTGCCGGCGATCACGTCCTGGCCGCCGAAGCGCTTGACGCCGAGGCGCTTGCTCTCGGAATCGCGACCGTTGCGCGAGGAGCCGCCTGCCTTTTTATGAGCCATCTTGCTCTCCTAAGTCTCGTTTTCAGGCCTCGTCCGCGGCCGATGGGCCGGCGCGGCCTCTGGGGAAAAGATGCGGCTCAGGCGCCGCGGATCTCGGTGATGCGCACGGTGGTCAGCTCGGCGCGGAAGCCGCGCTTGCGGCGCGAATTCTGCCGGCGGCGCTTCTTGAAGGCGATCACCTTGTCGCCCCGGCCCTGCTCCACCACCTCGGCGGTCACGGCGGCGCCGTCCACCAGAGGCGCACCGACGACGACGCTCTCGCCGCCGAGCATGAGGACGGGGAAGGTGACGGAGGCGCCGGCCTCGGCCTCGATCTTGTCTACCGTGATGACGTCGTTGGCGGCGACGCGGTACTGCTTGCCGCCCGTCTTGATGACCGCGAACATTCTTGTCTCGCTCTGTTCCGCCGCGCCTCGAAGGGCGGGCTTCTTCCGGTCGGAAATTTCAGGGATGCGGGCGCAAGCGCCCACGCGAAGGGCGCTCCTTAGCCGAAATGGCGCCGGAAGGCAATGCAAGCACGGCGCGGGCGCGATTTTCCGCTGTGCGGCGGCGCGAATGTGTCTAATTCGGCGGGACCGCCGCCGTCAAACCTGCCGAAGTCCAGCCGCAGCCCGGTCCCCACGAGGTCCACCCGAAGTCCGCCCGTTCCACCCAAGTCCCGTGCCCCCAGTTCTGGAGAGCCTGAATGCACGACAAGGAATCGACGATGCCCGCCGGCATCCCGGTGATCCGCACCATCGCCATGCCGGCCGACACCAACCCCAACGGCGACATCTTCGGCGGCTGGCTGATGTCGCAGATGGACCTCGCCGCCGGCAACGTGGCCGCCCGCCGGGCGCGGGGGCGCACCGCGACGGTGGCGGTGGAGGCCATGAGCTTCATCTCCCCCGTGGCGGTGGGCGACGAGGTGAGCCTGTTCGCCGACATCGTGAAGGAGGGCCGCACGTCGCTGCGCATCGAGGTGGAGGCCTGGCGGCGCGCCCGCGCGAGCGAGGAGACCATGAAGGTGACGGAGGCGGTGTTCACCTTCGTCGCCATCGACGAGAGCGGCCGCCCGCGCCCTTGCCGCCGGCGGCGTGAGCATGCCTCAGCCGGAGCGCCACCATGTGGTTGGTCGTAGCGCGGGACCGCCGGGTGCGCCGCGCGGTGATGGCGACGCCATCGCGCGCGGCGGCGATGCGCACCACCTCGCCATAGCCCGAGGTGGCGACGAAGGTGCCGGCCTCCGGCCCCGCCGCGAGGCCGCAGCCGTCGTTCAGCGGCACGAAGCCGAGATAGCGCCCGTCCGCCTGCCACACCGACACCCGGCCGCCGCGCGGGCTGGCGCAGGCGACGAAGCGGCCCGAGCGGTCATAGGCCACCGAGCCCACATAGCCGCGCAGCGCGCGCCATTCGTTCTCGGGCGCATCGAACGGCGTCACCGCTCCCGAAGCGGCGATGGAGAACAATAGCGGGCGCGCCACCCCATCCTTCAGCAGATCCTGCGCCGCCACCACGGTGCCGCCGCGCCCGTCCCGGTCGAGATGGCGCAGGGACAGGCTGGCGAGATCGGCGGAGAGCCGGCCCTCGCCCATCGCGGCGCCGGTGACGGGATGAAGCAGGGTGATGCTCGAACCGGTCGCCTCGGCGTCGCGCGCCTCGGGCGTGTTGGGCTCGAAGCCGCCATTGGCGATCACCAGCGCCGCGCCGGAGCGCATCAGATCGTGCGGGCCGTCGCCGCCGCTCGCCCATTCGGCGACCGATCTCGAAGCCCGGCATCCGGCCCGCCGCACGGCGACCACACCGCGCCCCATGGTGGGCACCGCGCCGCCCGCCGG
>NZ_JBNFNU010000121.1:0-10885 GCF_057364445.1 Xanthobacter sp. BG11Y11_SDJG | reverse complement strand
GGCTCGCCACTGCGCTCCAGCAGGCGCGCGGCCTCGCCGCAGGCCCGCACCGCGCGCACCGCGCGGCCCGAGACCGCCACCTCCAGATCATCGCAGCCGAGCCCGCAGAACGGGCACAGCACGTCGCGATGGACCGTTCCGGCGCTCATGGCGCGCCCGGCCGGCGCGCGGCGGCGGCGGCGGGCGAAGAGGGTAGGATCAGGATGCGGACGCGCGGACCCATGGCTTCGCCTTGGACAGGGGCAGGAAACCCGATCAAGACGCCGCGCGGTGCCCGCTTGTCGTTGCAGTGCGCGCGGGGCTCACCTGCCCCTGCGCCATGCGTCCGGTGTTGGCGGAGAAGTAGCACACGGGCGGGCGCGGTCAACCGGCGGCGCGCCGCCCGCCGCGGACGCCCTCCCGGCCTGCGGGAGGGCAAGCGGGCCTCAGGCCTGGCCGGCGGCGCCCTGGCGCTGCATCTCGGCGTTCATGCGCTGCTGGTAGAGCGCGGCGAAGTCGACCGGGTCGATCATCAAAGGCGGGAAGCCGCCATTGCGCACCGCGTCGGCGATGATCTGCCGCGCGAACGGGAACAAGAGGCGCGGGCACTCGATCAGCACCACCGGCTGCAGGCTCTGCTCGGGGATGTTGAGGATGCGGAAGATGCCGCCATAGACGAGATCGAAGGCGAACAAAGTGTTGCCCTCCACCTTGGCGCCGCCCTCGATCTTCAGCTCCACCTCGAACTCGCCATTGGCGCCGGGCTTGGCGTTGACGTTGATCTGGATGTTCACGTCCGGCTGGCTCTGCGGCGCCATCAGCGAGCGCGGAGCGTTCGGGTTCTCGAACGAGAAGTCCTTGACGAACTGCGCCAGCACGTTCAGCGACGGCGCCTTGTTCTCGGTGGGGCCGCCATTCTGCGTCGCCATGCGCGTCTCCATAAGGTTGGAAGCTCTGGTAAGGTGGGCCTCGAAAGGCGGGCGTCCGCTAGCACGCTTCCCCCCGTGCCGCAAGGACGGCGCCCCGTCTCGGATCGAGGATCAGGACCCATGTCAGGACCCATTGCCGACGAAACATCTCCCCGGCCTGCGGCCCCCGGCGCCGCCCCCGGCAAGGTGCTGAGCGAGGCGGCGAAGCGCGCGCTCGCGGAAGCGCAGGCGCGGCGCGCAGCCATCGACGCGGCGGCGACGCGCGCCCCAAGGAACTGAAACGGCCGCGCCGGCCCGGGAGCCGGTGCGCTACGGCGGACTGGGAGTGGGCGGCATCGCCACCGACTTCTGAAGAGCGGCCCTCAGCCCACGAGATAAAGGCCGACCAGCCCGGCGGTGCCGACGAAGATGCGCCACCAGCCGAACGGTGCGTAACCGTGCCGCGCCACGAACTCCAGCAGCGTGCGCACCACCACCACGGCGGCGCAGAAAGCGGCGACGAAGCCGATGACGATCAGCAGCCCGTCATCCAGCGAGAGCGCGTTGCGGTTCTTGTAGAGGTCGTAGGCGAAGGCGCCGAACATGGTGGGCAGCGCGAGGAAGAAGGAGAATTCCGCCGCCGCCCGCTTGTCCAACCCGAGCAGCATGGCGCCGACGATGGTGGAGCCCGAGCGCGACACGCCGGGGATCATGGCGAGGCACTGGCAGAAGCCGATCGCGAGCGCGGTGAGCGGCGGCAGCGCCATGGCGTTGTCGTAGCGCGGCGCCGGCACGATGCGGTCGACGAACAAGAGCACGATGCCGCCGAGGATCAGCATGGCGCAGATCAGCACCGGGGTCTCGAACAGCACGCTCTTGATGAAGCCGTGGGCGAGCGCGCCGATCACCGCCGCCGGCAGGAAGGCGATGAGGATGCCCAGGACGAAGCGCCGGGCCGCCGGATTGGTGGGCAGCGCCTTGGCGACGTTCAGGAAGCGGTGGAAATAGACGGTCAGGATGGCGAGCACCGCGCCGAGCTGGATCAGCACCTCGAAGGTGCGCCCGGTGCTCTCGAAGCCCAGAAAGTGCCCGGCCAAAAGGATGTGCGCCGTGGACGAGACCGGGATGAACTCGGTGAGCCCCTCCAGCAGGCCGAGGACGAGGGCTTCGAGCATGTCGCCGAGGGTCATGGGGGCTTCCGGAGGGTGAGGGGGAGCGCAAGCGGCGCCATCCTCGCCGCTCGCCTTTCGCGGCGCAATGCGCCGTCCGGCTGGCCCGGGCCGGGCGACCTTGCGTCAGCGCCGGTTTGTGGCCGGCTGTGGCGCTCGGGCCACAATCTTTTCCCGCCGCTGTGGCACGGTGCGCCCTTTCCGGCCGCCCCGTCGCGCCGCGCCCGCTTGCCCCCGCGCGCCGGAACCAATCGGAAAGATTCGGCGCTTAAGCTTTTCCCCCGCCGGTCCGCCGACCCCGCTTCCTGAGGCCGCCTTCCCCCATGCAGCTGCACCATCATCCCTTCTGCCCCCATTCGCGCTTCGTCCGCCTGCTGCTCGCCGAATACGGGCTCGAGCCGGAGCTGGTGGAGGAGCGGGTGTGGGAGCGCCGGCCGGGCCTTCTGGCGCTGAACCCGGCGGGCGACACGCCGGTGATCGTGGAGGCGCAGGCGCCCTCCGTGCCGGGCGCCGCCATCATCGCCGAATATCTTGACGAGACGCGCGGCCTCGCGCTCGCCGAGCGCCGCCTTCTGCCCGAGGACCCGCTGGGCCGGGTGGAGGTGCGCCGCCTCACCTCCTGGTTCCACGAGAAGATGTTCGTGGAATGCACCGAGCCCTTGGTGCGCGAACGCATCTACAAGCGCTACATGAACCGCGAGCAGGGCGGCGGGCCGCCGGACGCGACCGCCTTGCGCATGGCGCGCGCCAATCTGCGCTATCATCTGAAATATATCGGCTGGCTCTCCAAGGCGCGCAACTGGCTCGCCGGGGAGCGCTTCAGCCAGGCCGACCTTGCCGCCGCCGCGCATCTCTCGGTGGCCGACTATCTGGGCGACGTGCCGTGGGACGAGGACGAGAACGCACGGGACTGGTATGCGCGGGTGAAGTCCCGCCCCACCTTCCGCCAGCTCCTGGCGGAGAGCATCCCCGGCATGCCGCCGTCCAAGACCTACGCGGACCTGGACTTCTGAACCCTGCCCCCCTGGAGGAGATCGCCCGCCGCCTCGCTCTGGAGGAGGGCTTCGACGCCTTCGGCATCGCCGCCCCGGACGCCATCGCGCGGGCCGGCGCGCATCTGAAGGCGTGGGTGGCGGGGGGCGCGCACGGCGACATGGGCTGGATGGCCGACACGCTGGAGCGCCGGGCCGATCCGCGCACGCTGTGGCCGCAGGTGCGCGCGCTCATCATGCTGGGGCTGAACTACGGGCCGGCGGACGACCCGCGCGCCGTGCTGGCGCAGCGCACCAGGGGCGCCATCTCGGTCTATGCGCGGGCGGAGGACTATCACGAGGTCATCAAGCCGCGCCTGAAGCGCATCGCCCGCGCGCTGCTCGCCGAGGCGACGGCGCGCGGCATTGCGGCCGACGTGAAGGTGTTCGTGGACACCGCCCCGCTGATGGAGAAGCCGCTGGCGGCGGCGGCGGGCCTCGGCTGGCAGGGCAAGCACACCAACCTCGTCTCGCGCGATCTCGGCTCCTGGCTGTTCCTCGGCGCCATCGCCACGACGCTGGAGCTTGCCCCGACGGGCGCCGAGCGCGACCATTGCGGCTCCTGCCGCGCGTGCCTCGACGCCTGCCCGACGGCCGCCTTCCCGGCGCCTTACGTGATCGACGCGCGGCGCTGCATCTCCTACCTCACCATCGAGCACAAGGGGCCCATTCCGCTGGAGCTGCGGGAGCTCATGGGCAACCGCATCTATGGCTGCGACGACTGCCTCGCCGCCTGCCCCTGGAACAAGTTCGCCGAACGCGGGCGCGAGGCCAAGCTCGCCGCCCGCGCCGAGAACGACGCCCCGGACCTCGCCGAGCTGGCGGCGCTGGACGACGCGGCGTTCCGCGCCCGCTTCCCGAAGAGCGCGATCAAGCGCGTGGGGCGCGACCGGTTCGTGCGGAACGTGCTGATCGCCATCGGGAACTCGGGGGATGTGAGCTTGAGGGGGGTGGTGGAGGCGCGGCTTTCCGATGAGGCGGAGGTGGTGCGGGAGGCGGCGGGGTGGGCGTTGGGAAGGTTGGGTTGAGGGGGGTGGCTCCGCGCAGAAGACGTCGGTAAGCCTGGGCGCGGTGCAGCAACTCCACTACTTGATCCAGATCCGACAGCGAACCGCTGATGGACCGGGGCCCCACTGACAACTCTCCTCTTAGATTTTATTCAATTCTGACATAATGTGGAGGGCAACCTTCTCCTTGAGGCGAGCCCTGGCGAACTGCATGGGCACCGGGTTCTTGAAGACCACGTGCCCCTCGATCCCGGGCTCTCTCTGTAGGCCGAGATAGGCTTTGACTTCCGCCTGGTGCTGGGAGATCACCTCCACGCGGTTGAGGTGTCGCAACAGCAAGTCGGGCTTGCCGTCCGCACGCGGTTGACCCCGAAAATCGGCCATCTGCTCCGCAATCTCGCCGTCGATCTTACGATACTGCACGTCCTTGCACTCGATAAGCAGCACGCGTCCAGTCTCCGGCTTCCAAGCGAGCACATCCACATCGCCGTAGTCCAGCGGGAAGCCCTTGCGAAGCAGTTTCGTGACACGGATTTCTTTTTCAGTTGACCAGCCCAACTCCTTCAGGCGCTCCTCAACGGCCACCGCAAAGCAATGTCCGAGCCTGTCACGAGAGGCGCCCGCCCATTTCTTCATCTTTGGTGTCAACTGCCATAGAGGAAAATCCCCTCGGTGAAAGTTTCCGAGCATGTAATTAAGGGCGTCCCGCACCAGACCCGGTGCCACGATGATCGTCGGATCAGGCGCGTCATCAATTTGCAGGAGTGGCTTACGAAGAACGCTGAGCCGCCGGCGAAAGCGCCAGGGAAACCGATCCTTCTCGTCATAGCCTTCTTGGACCTCTCGCCAGTGCGGCCGCGTCCTGAAGGTGAGATAGTCGACAAGAGAGGAAAGCGCCTCTGGCCGGATCAGCCCACGTTCCGCCGCCGGATCGAGCAAGTCGCTGCGCTTAAGGACGACGACGGCGCGCTCGGCTTTCAACCCCAGATTTTCGACGAAGTCAGTGAATTTCCGCGTCTCGTCAAATGACGCGCCGAATTCCTCCTGCCACGCCTCCCAAAATTCATCCGGCCAGGTGCTGCCGTCCGTCGGCCGTACTTCGGGCTCCTCGAGGTTTTCGGCATACGTTTCTACGCTTTCCTTCACGCGCAAGTCGTTGCCGACCCGGCCATAGGGCGCCATAACCTCCTCGTAAAATGCGACATTCGCTTGGATGTCACCGAGCGCCGTCACTCGCAGGCGTGGCTCCATCGCTTCCCACCGGATCGCATCTGACCAACCACCCATGCCGGGTATCATCATCAGCTTCGCCATTATGCGGGAGAGCTCGAGCCGGCTGGGCTCGCGCCCGCTTTCGAGGGGACATTCACAGATCGCAAATTCGACAAGCAGACGTGAGGCTTGGAACACGGCGTTCAGCTCGAATTCGTGCTGCGCCATCGTCTGTAACGTGGCCTCCTTGTCCTCGTGAAGCGCCAGCACCGCTGCCGCGGTGCGATGCCAGATGTCGCGCTCGGCGACGGCGCTCTCGTGATTCGTAAGGGCGAACAGGATCACCGCACGGCGGTCCAGGCGCCGGAGATCGGCGATTACGTCATCCTCGAGGAAACGAACGACCGCGTTAAGGAAAGTCGTGCATTCGTCTTTGCCGTTGATATCGGCGCCCTCTTCGCGTCGGCGCACCTGCCAGCCAAGGCCCAGTTTCACCAGCGCTCCGTCGTCGGCGTCGATAGTCATCGGTATGCCGGGCAGCGAATCCCGCACGTAATCGCGGAAGCTGCGCGTAAAGAAACGATGACTCTGACGGGCTGCTGGGACGGGGGCGATCCTTTGGACGAGTGCGTCCCGGGCTTCCGGCTCGATCATCGTTTCTGATAGTATTGCGCACGCATCTACCAAGCTTGTGACGAGCGCACGTTCCGCAACATTCTCCGGGTGAAAAAGCGCCTGCTCGAACGCCGGGCTCCCGATTGTCTCTATCACTCCGTCCTCGGCCCTGACCGTGATTGCAGCGCGAGCATCGTCAAAGGAGGCAAAACGCTTGGGGCGGTCGCCGGCAATATGGCCGAGCTCACCGTCAAATTTCGCGACCCAGGTAATCGGTCCTTTTGGTAGATTCGGGAAGGCGTCTTCAATAATACGAACGGAACGGCAAAGCCAAGTCTTAAGCATTATAAAGCGCTCATAGGCCCACTGTCCGGGAGTATCTTCCGAGGTCTCGAGTTTGACCCACCACGCCCGCCGTTCAGATTCATAGACGGATCGGGGCCAGCGGATTTCTCCTCGCTCCTCGGCGAAAAAGAACGGCTGATCGCGGTCCTCGGCGAAGAGGGACTGCCCGTCCCTTTGAACCTTGATCCACCGCTCGCTGGCATCGCGGATCACATGGGGGTCCCAATGAGCGACGACTTCATGCCGGACGTTCCGCAGGCCGTTTTGGTCTATCCAGACGAAACAGGGGGCACCTCCTTGGCCAAAGTCGTCGGGCAATTGCCTATGCGGCACGAGGTGACCGTCGAGGCTGCGTGCCCACGCGACCATGTTTAAAAGGCCATTGATATTTTCGAGTCCTACACCGAGCTCGCGAACCCTGTCCTCCGCGTCCAGCAAACGATACAACGAGAGCGGCTTGAAATCGGGAAGCCAACTTAATGTCAGGAGATCGGGAGCGGAGACGAATTCGGTCCGCCACTGAAGCCGTTCGGGCTCATCTGCTGTATTAAATATCGCGCGGCCAATGCCACAGCCTACAATGATAGTTAGCCCCCTCTGAAAGTCGGGCTGCTTCCGCGCCGCTTGGTACGATTCATCGATCCAGCGCTTGAGGTCGGCCGCGAAGGCTTTTGCATCGGGATTCCGTCCGACGAGACCCGCTGTCTCGAACCCCTCAAGCGCGTCAACGAAGAACACGAAGTTCAGGTAGATCCCGCTATCGATGCACGTCAGGACCCCGGCGAAAAGCCCGCTCGGCATGCGCTTGAACTCGATGGGAGCGCCGCTCTTTTCACCGAGCAACGGGGTGCTGGAAAACAGCTTGCCATAGCCGAGTGCTAATGTTTGAACGAACGCCTCGCGGAGATTGAGGGCATTCATCTGCTCCATCACCAAGCGTCGTATCGCGGCACTTGTCGACGTGGGCAAGAGAAAGAACAGTTCATCGTTGTGGAGGGTGAGCGGGTAGCGCTCGAGCGTCGAATGCCCGATCGCATCTGTCACAAGATTGCCGCGCGACGCCGGGCCTAAGCTGAAGGCTGCAAGCTTGTCGAGTGAAATGCCATGCCCGGCGAGTTCAGCCATCGAGAATCTCACAAGACGGCGCATGGCGTCGCCAGACTCGGCTAGGCGTCGTGGTAAGCGTGCAAGCGGCTTGTCATCGCCGAGTTGATGACGCTTGAGACCCGACCGCTCACAGAGGAGATCCGATAGCTGAAGTAGCGCATAAACGCTGTCGCGGAGGAGGTCGTAATGCCCTCCAGCCGGCAGGCCGTCGAGTAGATCAACGACTCTCTGGATATAGAAGCCCGCCGATTCCCACACGCCTTCCAGGATCCGAAAATTGCCGCGCTGTGTCGCGATGTTCGAGACAAACACATCCTCAGCCGGATCTTCCAGCCGCCCGGTCGTTCCGTTCCCGAACTGCGCAAAAGCCGCGAGAGTATCTTTGCGTTGGGCTTGCGGCGCCCCCGGCATACTGCGAGGGCCAAATGCGCCAGGACTTCGAGCCGAAGCGTATTGCTTTGAAGCTCCGGAACCGTCAGCAATCCGGCAAAGGTCGAGACCGTCCTAAGCGCATCATAGGATTCCAAATCCCGGAGCAGGGCACGGTTTTCATGGGCAATTGGCGCCAAAGGCACCGTGCCAGAACCGAACCCTTGTCCCATAAGGAAGCTCTCAAGATCGAGCGTGGCCTCGTTCACTGCCGCAACCCCATCTATTGTGGTTTTCTGGGAGCTTACTATGAGTCGCTTGGGTGCGTCAGGCGACTTGGACCGGGCTTTAGGCCGTGCGGCCTCCACCGAGTTTCAGACGACGTCTTGTTTGCCAACGCCACGAACTTCGGCTTTGGGTCATAAGCAGAGTCTCCCCCCACCCCCCGCCATTCCCAAACCCCCCGTTTGCCTCTAAACATACCCCCTTCGAACCACGAGGGAGAGCGACGGGAGCCGGCGTCATGATTGCGTCGCGCCCAGGCGCGAGAATGACCACGGCAGACACGGCACGATGCAGCAGCCCCGCAAGCTCTATGTGAAGTCCTTCGGTTGCCAGATGAACGTCTACGATTCCCAGCGTATGGCGGACACCCTGGCGCGCGAGGGCTTTGCCGAGACGCAGGACCCGGCCGAGGCCGACCTCGTCATCCTCAACACCTGCCATATCCGCGAGAAGGCCGCCGAGAAGGTCTATTCCGAGCTCGGGCGGCTGCGCAAAGCCAAGCAGGAGGCGGGCTCGGATACGCTGATCGCGGTCGCCGGCTGCGTCGCCCAGGCCGAGGGCGCCGAGATCATGCGCCGCGCCCCGGTGGTGGACCTCGTGGTCGGCCCGCAGAGCTACCATCGCCTGCCCGAGCTGCTGCGCGCCGCCGGCACCGGCGCGCGGGTGGTGGACACCGAGTTTCCGCTGGAAGACAAGTTCGACCACCTCGCCGCCCCCTCCCGCGCCGCCACCCGCGCCCGCGGGCCGGCCGCCTTCCTCACCGTGCAGGAAGGCTGCGACAAGTTCTGCACCTTCTGCGTCGTGCCCTATACCCGCGGCGCCGAGGTCTCCCGCCCGGCGCAAAGATCCTCGCCGAGGCGGAGCGGCTCGTGGGCCAGGGCGTGCGCGAGCTCACCCTCATCGGCCAGAACGTGAACGCCTACCATGGCGACGGCCCGGACGGCCGCCCCTGGAGCCTCGCCCGGCTGATGGAGGCCCTCGCCCGGATCGACGGCCTCGCGCGGTTGCGTTATACCACCTCCCATCCGCGCGACATGGGGGCGGACCTCATCGCCGCCCACCGCGACCTGCCCCAGCTCATGCCCTATCTGCACCTGCCCGTGCAGTCGGGATCGGACACGGTGCTGGACCGGATGAACCGCGGCCATTCCCGCCAGACCTATCTCGATCTGGTGCGGGAGTTGCGCGCCGTGCGGCCGGATCTGGCGCTCTCGTCCGACTTCATCGTCGGCTTTCCGGGCGAGACCGACGCCGATTTCGAGGCCACCCTGGACCTTGTCCGCGAGGTGGGATTCGCCGGCGCCTATGCGTTCAAATATTCCTCCCGTTCCGGCACGCCGGCAGCGGGCCACGGTAGCCAAGTGCCGGAGGACGTGAAGTCCGCGCGCCTCGCCGCGCTCCAGAAGCTGCTGGAGGCGTCCAAGGTCGCGTTCGATACCTCGTTGAAGGGCAGGACCCTGGAGATTCTGCTGGAGAAGAGCGGGCGCCATGAGGGCCAGATGATCGGCCGCTCGCCCTATCTCCAGAGCGTGGTGGTGACGAACCCGCCCGCCGCCATCGGCGACCTTCTCGCGGTGACCATCACCGAGGTCGGCCCCAACAGCCTCGCCGGCCGGTGCCGGCCCCCGCTTCGTCCCGGCCCCTCGCGGCCATGGAGGCCTGAGCTTGCGCAGATCCGGCAGCGACCAAGACCGTCCTCCCCAAGGCCAGCCGCAAGGCCCCGCCCGCGCCGCCGTCACCGCCCCCTGGGCCAGCGCGGACACCGAAGCGCCGGCCCACGTGGTCCTGGCGTTCGACGACAACCGCCTGGCCAGCCAGCTGTTCGGCCATTACGGGCGGAACCTCGCTCTGGTCGAGCGCAAGCTCGGCGTGAAGGCGGATTCGCGCGGCAACCACGTCACCCTCGAGGGCGAGCGCGAGGCCTGCGAGCAGGCCGCGCGGTCCTCGAGCACCTCTACGAGGCGCTGAAGAAGGGCCGCGACATCTCCCAGGGCGACGTCGACGGCGCCATCCGGGAGGCGGTCTCCCAGGGCTCGCTGTTCGACTTCGATCCCGCCTCCCAGCGCCAGTCGTTCGACGAGATCCACCTGCGCCGCCGTCCCGTGCGCGCCCGCACCGCCGCGCAGGATGCCTATATCCGCGCCCTGAAGCGCCACACTTTGGTGTTCGGCACCGGCCCCGCCGGCACCGGCAAGACCTGGATCGCGGTGGCCTATGCGGTGCATCTTCTGGAGCGGCGCATGGTCGACCGCCTCATCCTCTCGCGCCCGGCGGTGGAGGCGGGCGAGCGCCTCGGCTTCCTGCCCGGCGACATGAAGGACAAGGTCGACCCCTATCTGCGGCCGATCTACGACGCGCTCTACGATCTCATGGACCGCGCCTTCGTGGAGCGGGCGCTGCAGTCGGGCGAGATCGAGATCGCCCCGCTCGCCTTCATGCGCGGGCGCACCTTGTCCAACGCCGCCATCATCCTAGACGAGGCGCAGAACGCCACCTCCATGCAGATGAAGATGTTCCTGACCCGCCTGGGCGAGAACTCGCACATGATCATCACCGGCGACCCGAGCCAGACCGACCTGCCCGGCGGGCAGGTGTCGGGGCTCGCGGAGGCGGTGCGCCTGCTCGACGGCGTCGAGGGCGTCGGCGTCTGCCACTTCAAGGCCGAGGACGTGGTGCGCCACGAACTGGTGCAGCGCATCGTCGCCGCCTATGAGAAGCTCGACGCGCAGAAGATCGAGGCCGCCGCCGCGCGCCTCGGAAGGCCAGGATCCTGAGGCATGCCCGCGCAGCCCGCGCCCCGCATGGAGGCCGTCGCCGTCGACGTGCTGGCTGAGGCCGGCGACTGGCCGCTTGTGCCG
>NZ_JBNFNU010000120.1:0-10939 GCF_057364445.1 Xanthobacter sp. BG11Y11_SDJG | reverse complement strand
CGGTGGCGGTGCTCTCCGCCGGCGCGCGGCCGTGCTCGGGCGCCATCCTGGTGCTCACCTTCGCGCTCTCCCAGGGCGTGTTCATGAGCGGGGTGGCCGCCGCCTTCGCCATGGGCCTCGGCACCGCGCTCACGGTGACGGCGATCGCCGCGCTGGCGGTCTACGGCAAGCGCCTCGCGGTGCGCATCGCCGCGTCCGATGCCCGCTGGGCGGCGGCGGTGATGAGCGGCATCGAGCTC
Organism: Xanthobacter sp. BG11Y11_SDJG; assembly: GCF_057364445.1. Taxonomy (NCBI): domain Bacteria; kingdom Pseudomonadati; phylum Pseudomonadota; class Alphaproteobacteria; order Hyphomicrobiales; family Xanthobacteraceae; genus Xanthobacter; species Xanthobacter sp. BG11Y11_SDJG. The sequence goes on along the minus strand of NZ_JBNFNU010000120.1, from coordinate 10,700 downwards.
GTGGCGGCATTGCTGGTGATGCTGTTCGGCCTCGGCCTGCTCACCGGCTACCTGCAGAGCGAGCGCCTGCTGCCGGGCTAGGCACCTCGCCCCCTTCCCCATGCTGCAGCGCGCCGCCCATGCCGCAATGCACCAAAATTCGTCACGCCCGGCTTTTGGGCAATTTCGTTTCGATTAGAGTTTGAACAACGAAATTGCCGGGTGCGACACTCCGTGCCAGCCTAAGACGGAAGACGGCTGCGGCGGTTTGTCCCGCGCTGGCCGCGCCCCGGAGGCGCCCCATGGCTCTCAAGCCCGTATCGCTCGACGACAAGTACGACCTTTCCCAGGAGCGGGTGTTTGTCTCCGGCACCCAGGCGCTGGTGCGCCTCGCCTTGATGCAGAAGGAGCGCGACCGCCGCGCCGGCCTCAATACGGCCGGCTACGTGACGGGCTATCGCGGCTCCCCGCTCGGCGGGCTCGATCAGCAGTTCGGTCGCGCCGACCGGCTTTTGAAGGCCAACGACATCAAGTTCCAGCCCGGCCTCAATGAGGACCTGGCGGCTACCGCCTTGTGGGGCTCCCAGCAGGCGGAGCTGCGCGGGGAAGGCCGCTTCGACGGCGTGTTCGGCCTCTGGTACGGCAAGGGCCCGGGCGTCGACCGCTCCGGCGACGTGTTCCGCCACGCCAACAATGCCGGCACGGCGAAGCATGGCGGCGTGATCGCGCTGATGGGCGACGATCACACATGCGAGAGCTCCACCACCGCGCACCAGAGCGAATTCCACTTCGTCGACGTGATGATCCCCGTGCTCAATCCCGCCGGGGTGCAGGAGATCATCGACTACGGCCTCCATGCCTGGGCGCTGTCGCGCTTCTCCGGCACCTGGGTCGGCCTCAAGGCGGTAAAGGACACCATCGAGAGCACCGGCATCGTCGACGGGCGGCTCGACCGGGTCTCGATCGTCACGCCGACCGACTTCGCCATGCCGCCCGGCGGCCTCAACATCCGCCTCGGCGACACCCCCATCGCGCAGGAGGAGCGGCTCCAGGAATTCAAGCGCGACGCCATCCTGCATTATCTGAGGGTCAACCACCTCAACCGCTTCATCACCTCGGGCGGAGCGCGCCCGCGCATCGGCATCGCCACCGTCGGCAAGTCCTATCTCGACGTGCGTTTGGCCCTCGACGAGCTGGGCATCGACGAGGTGCGCGCCAACGACCTCGGCATCCGCATCTGGAAGGTCGCCTGCCCGTGGCCGCTGGAGACGCAGGGGCTCACCGAGTTCGCGCGCGGCCTCGACCTCATCATGGTGGTGGAGGAGAAGCGTTCCCTCATCGAGGTGCAGGTGCGCGAGGAGCTTTACGGCACCGCGAACCAGCCGGTCTGCATCGGCAAGAAGGACGAGCAGGGCCGATGGATGTTCCCGGTGAAGGGCGCGCTCGACCCGAACGACATCGCCATCCAGCTCGGCCGCCGCCTTCTCGCCTATGGCGACATGCCGGACATCGCCCAGCGTGTCGGCGAACTGGAGGAGGCGCAGCGCGTGCTTGCCGCCACCGGCGACGTGGCGAACCGCATCCCCTATTTCTGCTCCGGCTGCCCGCACAACACCTCCACCAAGGTGCCGGAGGGCATGCGCGCTTATGCCGGCATCGGCTGCCATTACATGGTGCAGTGGATGGACCGGGAGACCACCGGCTTCACCCAGATGGGCGGCGAGGGCGCCAACTGGATTGGCGAAGCGCCGTTCTCCAAGCGCGGCCACGTGTTCCAGAATCTGGGCGACGGCACCTACAACCATTCCGGCTATCTGGCGCTGCGCGCCTCGATCGCCGCGGGCGTGAACGTCACCTACAAGCTCCTGTTCAACGACGCCGTCGCCATGACCGGCGGCCAGCACCACGAGGGCGACCTTACCGTTCCGGTGATCGCGCGGCAGGTGGCGGCCGAGGGCGCGAAGCGCGTGGTGGTCGTGACCGACGAGCCGGACAAGTATCCGCCGAACACGCTGTGGCCCGGGGGGCTCACCATCCGCCACCGGGACGACCTCGACGAGGTGCAGCGCGAACTGGCGCAGATCCCGGGCGTCACGGTCCTGATCTACGACCAGACCTGCGCCTCCGAGAAGCGGCGGCGCAGGAAGCGCGGCGCCTTCCCGGACCCGGACAAGCGCGCCATCATCAACGAGCGCGTGTGCGAAGGCTGCGGCGACTGCGGCGTGAAATCCAACTGCGTGTCGGTCCAGCCGCTGGCGACCGAGTGGGGCCGCAAGCGCGAGATCGACCAGTCGTCCTGCAACAAGGACTTCTCCTGCGTGAACGGCTTCTGCCCGTCCTTCGTCACGTGCACGGGGCGAAGCCGAAGAAGACGGCCGGGGCGGCGGCGGGCGGCGGCGAATGGGCGGCCCTGCCCGATCCCGTATTGCCGCAGATCGACGGCACCTACGGCATCATCGCCACCGGGGTGGGCGGCACCGGCGTCGTCACCATCGGCGCCATCATCGGCATGGCGGCGCACCTGGAAGGCAAGGCCTGCGGCATGATCGACATGGCCGGCCTCGCCCAGAAGGGCGGCGCAGTCTACAGCCACATCCGCCTCGCCAACGATCCCGCCGACATCACCGCAATCCGCGTCCCGGCGCGGGGCGCGGACGTGGTGCTGGGGGGCGACATCGTTGTCGCCGGCACCAAGAAGGTGCTGGCCGCGGTGAAGCCGGGCAAGACGCTGGTGGTGGTGAACACCCACGAGGTGCTGCCGGGCGACTTCACCCGCAACGCGGACTATTCGCTGCCCACCGAGCGCATCAAGCGCACCATTTCCCAGGCGGCGGGGGCGGAGAACACCCACTTCATCGAGGCCAACCGCCTCGCCACGACGCTGTTCGGCAACTCGCTGGCGCAGAACATTTTCATGGTGGGCTATGCCTACCAGTTCGGCGCCCTGCCGGTTTCGGCCGAGGCGATCGAGCGCGCCATCGAGCTGAACGGCGAGGCGGTCGCCATGAACAAGGCCGCCTTCCTGTGGGGGCGCCGCGCGGCGCACGATCCGGCGCGGGTGGAGCAGCTTGCCGCGCCGAAGGGGCGGGCACCCCGGCACGCCGCCTGTCGCGGGACCTCGACGAAGTGATCGCGCGCCGCATCGCCGACCTCACCCTCTACCAGGACGCCGCCTACGCGGCGCGCTACAGCACCTTGGTGGAGAAGGTGCGCGCAGCCGAGGCCGCGCGCGCGCCGGGCCGCTCCGGCCTCGCCGAAGCGGTCGCCCGGAACCTCTACAAGCTGATGGCCTACAAGGACGAGTACGAGGTCGCCCGGCTGTTCACCGACGGCGACTTCCTGCGCCAGGTGGACGGCGCCTTCGACGGCACGCTGCGCTTCGAGTTCCACATGGCGCCGCCGCTCGTCGCGCGCGAGAACCCGGCGACCGGGGAGCCGCGCAAGATGAGCTTCGGCCCCTGGATGCTCAAGGCGCTCGGCGTCCTGGCGAAGCTCAAGGGCCTGCGCGGCACGGCGCTGGACGTGTTCGGCTACAGCGCCGAGCGGCGCATCGAGCGCCAGCTCATTGCCGACTATGAGCGCACCCTCGCTGCGCTGCTGCCGCGGCTTGACCTTGCCAACCATGCAGTGGCGGTGGCGATCGCCGCGATCCCGGAGAAGATCCGCGGCTATGGGCCGGTGAAGGCGCGCCACCTCGCCGCCGCCAAGGCCGAGGAGGCGAGCCTGCTTGCCCGCTTCGAGGCCCCGTCCGCTCCGGCCGCGGTGGCGGCGGAATAGCCGCCGAGCGCGGCGCCCGGCTGCCCTTGGGCCGGACGGCGCGACGTCCCGGGGAAGCCGCTGGGTGCGGCCTCCGGCATGAAAGAATCTGAGGGCGCCATAAGCTTTTATGTGGCGTCCCCGTGCTCGCGGCAGGTTGCGCGCCGCCCCCGGAAGGCGCAAGAAGGGGCACCCTCCCCGCGCCTCTCGTGATGATACCCAGCGTGATCCTCATCGGCTTTTTCGTGATGGTCCTCGCCGGCGCGGTGAAGGGCATGGTCGGCATGGGGATGCCCACGGTCGCCATCGGCCTGCTGACGCTGATCCTGCCGCCGCCGCAGGCGGTGGCGCTGCTCATCATCCCCGCCGCCTTCACCAATGTCTGGCAGTACGCCACCGGCCCCGGCGCGCGCTCCACCGCGCGCCGCTTCGCCAGCATGATGACCGGGCTCACGGTGGGCACCTTCATCGGCGGGTTCGGCATCGGCGGGCTCGATTCGCCCTTCACCCTGCCGGCCATGGGCATCGTCGTGTGCTGCTACGGCCTGCTCGGCCTCGCCTCCATCCACGTCCATCTGCCGGCGGGCTGGGAAGGGCCGATCGCGCCGCTGGTCGGCCTCGCCACCGGCGTCATCAACGGCATGACCAGCATGGCCATGCTGCCGGCGGTGGTGTTCTTCAAGGCCCTCGGGCTCGGCCGCGACGAGATGGTGCAGGCGCTGGGCCTGAACTTCATGGTGGCCTCGTTCGCGATGATGCCGATCCTGATGTGGCCGGGCAGCTCCGGCGCGCCGCTGCTGGACCCGTGGATCGTCGGCGCCTCGATCGCGGCGCTCCTGCCGGCCGGGCTCGGGCTGAACCTCGGGCGGCGCCTGCGCATCATGGCCTCGCCCGAGCTGTTCTCGCGGATCTTCTTCGGCTTCCTCACCTTGCTCGGCATCTACATGGCCGCGCGCGGCATCCTCAAGCTCATGGCCTGATCGCCGCCGTCACTCCGACAGGCGGTGGATGTCGTGCACGACGATGCCGATGGAATCGTCCGGCTTCTTCAGCCATTCCCGGCGCGAGAGGGTCTTCAGCGTGTCCTCGTAGCCGGTCTGCCAGTGTTCGCGCATGGAGGTGCCGGAGAATTCATAGTCCTTGAATTCCCGCTCGTAGGTCTTCTCCTGATAGATCAGGTGGCAGATGTTGACCGGGCCGGAGGAACCGTATTCGTCGATGAGGCACTGGTCCTCCGGCGTGCGCAGCTGCTCGGGGATGCGCAGCAGCGATTCGTAGAGCTTGGCGCGCAGTTCCTGCACCCGGCGGAACACGTCGGTGGTGTAGCGGGTGCGGCTCGAATAGGCGATGTCCTTCTGCCGCTCGGACACGTCGAACATGTCGCGCGGCAGCGGTCCGCGGGCGCTGAACAGGTCTACCTGGAACACCAGCGCGCTCGGATGGTCGGGCTGGTCGAGCAGGAACTGGAGCGGCGTGTTGGAGACCACGCCGCCGTCCCAATAGTATTCGCCCTCGATCTTGATGGCGGGAAAGCCCGGCGGCAGCGCGCCGGAGGCCATGATGTGCTCCGGCCCGATGGTGTGAATCTTGTTGTCGAAATAGATGAAGTTGCCGGTGCGCACGTTCACCGCCCCGACCGAGAAGCGCTTCTGGCCGGAATTGATGATGTCGAAGTCCACCAGCTTCACCAGCGTCTCGTGCAGCGGCGAGGTGTCGTAGAAGGAGGTGGCCCCGGTGGCGCCGGTGGGCAGCAGCCAGGGATTGGGGAAGCGCGGGCGGAAGAAGCCCGGCTGGCCCTGCAGGATGGTCATGGAGGCGCTGAGCTGGTTGCGCATGGCGCGGAACACGTCGCCCTCGGGCGTCCAGGGCAGCACCTTGCGGCGGGAGATGGTCTCCCAGAATTCCCGCAGGCGCGGCAGCCGGTTCTCCGGCGTGTTGCCGGCGATGATGGCCGAGTTGATGGCGCCGATGGAGACGCCGGAAATCCAGTTCGGCTCGCAGCCGGTCTCGGAAAGCGCCTCGTAGACCCCGGCCTGGTAGGCGCCGAGCGCGCCGCCGCCCTGGAACACCAGGGCCACGCGGTCATATTCGTTGACGATGTCGCAGAAATCGGCGGGCAGGGCCTTGGCGTGCGGGCTCATGTCATCTCACCTCCGGGCGCGGTGTCGGGCGACGGCGGATGCGCGGGCGCGCCGCGCATCCCGCATGGATCACTTGTCTTCGGCCAGATAGTCGTAGACCACCTCGCCCAGGCCGAGCGTCAGATCGGCCTTGAGATGCACCGCCGAGAGCACCTCCAGCACCGGCAGCTTCGCCACGTCGCAGATGGCGTGGGGGAACAGGCCGAGCGCCGCGGGGCCGGTCCAGCATTCCTTGAGGGTGATGTCTTCCAGGTAGTAACGCACCAGCTCGCAGATGCGCGGCTTGGCGTCCACGTCCGGGATGATCTTGATCAGGAAGCTCGGCGCCAGCAGCGAGGCGAGCACCTTGTCCTTGTCGGCGGCCACGTGCTTGTAGCCCATGGTGGCGGAGGCGCAGAGGACGCTGCCATAGTGCAGGGTGCCCACCAGCGTGTCGGTCTCCACCTGGAACTTGGGGCTGGCGTACTTCTTCGGGAAGCCCCAGATCTCGCGCCCGCCGGCGATCGGCGCCTCGTCGTCGAGATACATGGAGTGCACATAGCCGCCGGCGACGCCGTCGAGCGTCACCGGGATCACCTGCCCGGTCTCGGTATAGTCGCCGAAGCCGGTGGAATCCGGCATGCGGATGAACTCGTACTTGACGATCGGCTCGCCGACCTTCAGCGGCTCGGGCACCACCTTCTCCAGCGCCGCGGGATCGGTGCGGTAGGTGATGATCATGAACTCGCGGTCGAAGAAGCGGTAGGGACCCCGCGGATAGGAGGGGCTGACGAGCGGCATGGAATAGGCGGTGCGGCGGACGTCAGCGATCTTCATCGGCATGGCTCCCAGCTGGCCGCTTCGCAGATGCGAAGGCCCGTTACGTTAGCCCATAGCGTGGGGTGGTGACAGGCCCGCGACGCGGCGTCCGGCGCTCAGAAGGCGAGCACCCCTGCCGCCCCGCTGTGCGTCGCATAGGCCACCGCGCCGCCGGCCGGGTGCCAGGCGATGGCCGCGAGCGGATCGGCATCGGGCGCCCGCAGGAGGATTTCCGGCGCCGTCCGAGATGCGCGCCATCAGCACCATGCCATCCTCGTAGCCGGCGGCGATCACCGGGTCCTTCGGATGGCAGGCGACCACCAGCACCCGCGAGGAGGCGGAGGGCGCGAGCATGGTGGGCGCCTTGCCCATGGGGCCGTCCTTGGTCTGGAACGGCCACATCACCACCTCGCCCGAGCCGGAGGTGGCGAGCCACTTGCCGTCCGCCGTGAAGGCGAAGGACTTCACCCGCGAGGGGTAGCCGCTCATGCGCATGTGGGAGCCGTCGACCACGCGCCAGCCGTGCAGCGCCGGCTCCTGCATGGTGGAAACCAGAAAGCGCCCATCCGGCGAGAAGGCGACGCCGAGATGCGAGCCCTTCCAGCCGAGAAGTTCCGGCTTGGTGGAGGGTGCGTTCGGGAACCACAGCGTCGCCCCGCCATAATGGGCGATGGCGAGCCGCAGCCCCTTCGGCGCGAAAGCGAGGCCGCCCACCGTGGAGGGGGCGTCGAAACTCTTGGTCTCGCGTTTGGCGATCACGAAGGCGGTCTTCCCGGCGGAATAAGCGAGCGCGCCGTCCGGCCCCAAGGCGATGCGGTCGATCCAGCGGCCCTTGTGGGAGGCGATCTCGGTCACGGTGCCGTCCGCGCGGTCTCCACCACCCGCCCGTCGTCGCCGCCGGTGAGGAGGCGGGCGCCGTCCGCCACCGCGCACAGCACCGCGCCCTCGTGGGCGCTCACCACGGTGCCGCCGCCGACGCCCAGGAACACCCGCCCCTGCGCGCCCGCAAAGGCCGGCGTCGCGTCGAGGAAGGCGGCGGCGACGATCTCGGCGCCGAGGGAAAAGGTGGTGACCTTGTCGGTGAGGCTCGAAGGGGCAAGGGACATGAAGCAGTGCCTCAGCGCGGCCCGAAGGCGGAAGAGGCTCTTAAGCCACCGGGCGCGGCGCGATGCAAGGCGCGCGGGGCCATGGGATCGCTCCCGCGCGCCTTCCGCCGGCTCGCAATGCCGGCCCTCAGTTCGCCGCCGCCGTCACCAGCGGGCAGCCGCCCTCGCTGAGCGGGCGGAAGGCCTCGTCGCCAGGGATGACGCGGATCAGCTCCAGATAATCCCAGGGATATTTCTGCTCGGCCGGCGCCTTCACCTTCAGCAGATAGAGGTCGTGCACCATGCGGCCGTCCTCGCGGATCCGCCCGCCATGGGAAAAGAAGTCGTCCACCGGGGTCGCCTTCATCTGCGCCACCACCGGGCCGGTATCGGCGGTGCCGGCCGCCTGGACCGCCTTGAGGTAGTGCAGGATCGAGGAATAGACGCCCGCCTGGCCCATGGTGGGCATGGCCTTGTGGCGGGCGTAGAAGCGCTTCGACCAGGCGCGGGTCTCGTCATTGAGGTCCCAGTAGAAGCCCTGGGTCAGGATCAGCCCCTTGGCCGTGGGCAGGCCGATGGCGTGGATGTCGGTGATGTGGAGATAGAGCCCGGCGAGCTTGATGCCCGACTGCGGGATGCCGAATTCGTTGGCCTGCTTGATGGCGTTCACCTCGTCGGCGCCCGAATTGGCGAAGGCGATGAGCTTGGCGCCCGCGCCCTGGGCCTGGAGCAGGTAGGAGGAGAAGTCGGTGGAGCCCTGCGGGTGCTTCACGCGGCCCACCACCTTGCCGCCGCCCTTCTCCACCGCCTGGGAAGTGTCGCGCTCCAGCGCCGCGCCGAAGGCATAATCAGCGGTGATGAAGAACCACGGCCCGTCCTTCGCCAGCGAGGCGCCGGTGCCGGCGGCCAGCGCATAAGTGTCGTAGGTCCAGTGGATGCCGGTGGGAGCGCAGAACTTGCCGGTGAAATCGGACGACCCGCCGGTGGAGGCGAGCACCAGCTTGTCCTTGCGCCGGCCGATCTCCTGCACCGCCAACAGCACCGAGGAGGTGGGGATGTCGGCGATCACGTCGACGCCCTGCTCGTCGATCCAACGGTTGACGATGGCCGAGCCCACGTCCGGCTTGTTCTGGTGGTCGCCCACCAGGATCTCCACCGGCCGGCCGAGCACCTTGCCGCCGAAATCCTCCACCGCCATCTGCGCGGCGATCACCGAGCCGGGGCCGGCCATGTCGGCATAGATGCCGGACTGGTCGTTGAGGATGCCGATGCGCAGGGGCTTGCCATCCGCGGCCGCGAGCGGTCCGGGCAGGAGGAACGCCGCGGCGAGGGCGGCGAGAAGGGGACGGCGCATGAGGCTCTCCGGATGGGTCAGGTCGCCTTCCCGATTATTCGACTATATCGAGTGGTTCAATAGATAATACGTCGCAGGATGAGATTTGCCGCTATTCACATCATCAACTCGATATTTGAACCCCTCGCCCGTCGCGCCGCCCTCGCCCGCTGGGCCGATTGTGGTCTAAGACACGGCCATGCCGCCCGCCTTCGCGCCGCTTCCCATCGATGCCGTCCTCGACGACCTGATGCGCACCCTCGCCGCGAACCCTGCCGCGGTGCTGGTGGCGCCGCCCGGCGCCGGCAAGACCACACGGGTGCCGCTGGCGCTGCTCGACGCGCCGTGGGTGAAGGGCGGCAAGATCCTGGTGCTGGAGCCGCGCCGCCTCGCCGCCCGTGCCGCCGCCCACCGCATGGCGCAGACGCTCGGCGAGCGGGTCGGCGAGCGGGTCGGCTACCGGGTGCGGCTGCGCTCGGAAGTGTCCGCCCGCACCCGCATCGAGGTGGTGACGGAGGGCGTGTTCACCCGCATGGTGCTGGACGATCCGGAGCTGTCCGGCGTCGCCGCGGTCCTGTTCGACGAATTCCACGAGCGCAGCCTCGACGCCGATCTCGGCCTCGCGCTGGCGCTGGACAGCCAGCGCGGGCTGCGCGACGACCTGCGCCTCCTCGCCATGTCCGCCACCCTCGACGGCGCGCGCGTCGCCGCGCTCATGGGCAGCGAAGGCGCCCGCCGCGCCAGTGATCGCCAGCGAGGGCCGGGCCTTCCCGGTTAAGACGCGCCATCTCGGCCGCGACCCGCGCGCGCGCATCGAGGGGCAGATGGCGGACGCGGTGGTGCGCGCGCTCTCCGAGGAACGCGGCTCAATCCTCGCCTTCCTCGCCCGGCCGCCGCCGAGATCCGCCGCACCCGCGACCTGCCTGGCGGGAGCGGGGTGGCGCGACCCCGCCGTCGACCTCGTGCCGCTGTTCGGCGCCATGGATGCGGCGGAGCAGGACCGGGCGCTGCTGCCCCCGCCCCCGGGCCGGCGCAAGGTGGTGCTCGCCACCGCCATCGCCGAGACCTCGCTCACCATCGAGGGGGTGCGCGTGGTGGTGGACAGCGGCCTTGCCCGCGTGCCGCGCTTCGAGCCGGACGTGGGGCTGACGACGCTCGTGACCGAGCGTGTCTCCCGTGCCGGCGCCGACCAGAGGCGGGGGCGCGCCGGGCGCACCGAGCCGGGCGTGTGCTACCGCCTGTGGGCCGAGGGCGAGACGGCGAGCCTCAAGCCCTTCGCGACGCCGGAAATCCTGGCGGCCGACCTCAGCGGCCTGGTGCTCGACCTCGCCCGCGCCGGGGTGCGCGCGCCCGCGTCCTTGCCCTTCCTCGACCCGCCGCCCGAGCCGGCGGTGAAGGAGGCGAAGGCGCTCCTTTCTCTGCTCGGCGCGCTCGATGCTGAGGGCCGCGTCACGCCGCTGGGCGCGCGCATGGCGCGCCTGCCCCTGGCGCCGCGCCTTGCCCACATGGTGGTGATGGGCACCGAAAGCGGCGCAGGGCGGCTGGCGGGGGAGATCGCCGCCGTGCTCACCGAGCGCGGGCTCGGCGGCGACGGCATCGACCTCGCCC
>NZ_JBNFNU010000119.1:0-10954 GCF_057364445.1 Xanthobacter sp. BG11Y11_SDJG | reverse complement strand
CGCCGCGCGCCGGCGGCACGGCGCGCGTCACCGACGCCCGCTTCACCGACAGCGTGAACGGCGTGAGCCTGACGAACATTCAGGCCGTCCTCAACGGCACGGACCGCTCCGTGACGCTCGCCGCGCTGTCCGCCCGCACCCCGAACGGCGGGAGCCTGACCGGCCGCGGCAGGTGGGGCTTGATCCCCGGCGCCGGTCTTCCGGGCCGCATCGAGGTGGATCTCAGCAATGCGGGCCTCGTCAGCAGCGAGCTCATGCGGCTGGTGGCGGAGGGCCGCGTGGCCGTGGACGGCGCCTTCGCCCGCGCCCCCCGCCTCACCGGCCGCCTGGTGGTGCGTTCGCTGGACGTGAACATTCCGGACCAGCTCTCCGGCGGCGCGGCGGCGCTGAATGTGCGCCACGTGAACGGCCGCCGCCCGCCATCGCCGGCACGACGGCGCGGCGGCCGGCGGCGCGGACCGCCTCTGGGGCTGCCTCCAGGAGTTCCAGGGGTGCCAATGCGGGCATGCCGCTCGATCTCGTCGTCTCGGCGCCCAACAACGTTTTCGTGCGCGGCAGGGGACTTGCGGCGGAACTGGGCGGCGAGTTGACGCTCCGCGGATCCACCGCCAACCCGACCACCCTCGGCGCCTTCGAGATGCGGCGCGGCACCTTCGACATTCTCGGCCGGCGCCTCACCTTCAGCCGCGGCAAGATCTCCTTCAGCGGCACTATGGATCCCGACCTCGACTTCGTGGCCGAGACCACGGCCAACGACATTACCGCGCAGATCCTGGTGACGGGTCAGGCCTCCCGGCCCGACATCACCATCACCTCCAATCCCACCTTGCCCCAGGACGAAATCCTCTCGCGGGTGATGTTCGGCCGCTCGCTGGGCCGCCTCAGCGCCGCGCAGGCGCTGCAGGTCGCCCAGACCGTCGCGCAATTGTCCGGCGGCGACGGGGGCGTGCTGGAACAGATGCGGCGTTCGCTCGGCGTGGACAGCCTTGAGCTCGGCACGGACGCGGCGGGCACCGGCGCCCAGGTCGGCATCGGCCGACGCCTCAATGAGCGCATGCATCTCGGTGTGCGGCAGGGCACGACGCCGAATTCCAGCCAGGTCACGGTGGACATCGACGTCACCAAGAACATCCGCGTCCAGGGCGCCACGAGCGCCGACGGCGCCGCCGAGGTGGGCATCGGCGCCCAGTGGGACTACTGACGGGGGCCAGGCTGCCGACGCGTTTGCTCGCCCGGGCGGCCCGGCGTCACCTTTGGACCGTCACCTGCTGCCGCTGCCGGCCGAGCCCGGCGATTTCGAGTTCCACCACGTCCCCCGGGCGGAGCCAGACCGGCTCGGGCTTCATCCCCATGCCGACGCCCGGCGGGGTGCCGGTGGCGATGATGTCGCCCGGCAGGAGCGTCATGTAGCGGCTGCAATAGGCGACGATCTCGCGGACGCCGAAGATCATCGTGCGGGTGTTGCCGCTCTGCATGCGCCGTCCGTTGACGTCGAGGCGCATGGCGAGGTTCTGCGGGTCGGGCACCTCGTCTTTGGTGACGAGGAACGGCCCCACCGGGCCGAACGTGTCGCAGCCCTTGCCCTTGTCCCATTGGGAGGACTGCATCTGGAAGGCGCGTTCCGAGACGTCGTTGACGACGCAATAGCCAGCCACGAAGTCGAGCGCATCGGCCGCATGCACATGGCGGGCGGTGGTGCCGATCACGACGCCGAGTTCGACCTCCCAGTCGAGGCGGGTCGAATGGGGCGGCTGGATGATGGCGTCGTCCGGCCCGCACAAGGCCGATGGTGCCTTGAGGAAGATGATGGGCTCGTCCGGCACCGCCAGTCCCGCCTCGGCCGCATGGTCGGAATAGTTCAGGCCGATGCAGACGAACTTGCTCATGCCGCTGTAGGGAACGCCGAAGCGGGGCTGGCCCTTCACCTGGGGCAAAGCGGCGGGATCCACTGCGGCCAAGCTCGCGAGGCCTTCGGGTGAGATCTCCCGCGGGCCGATGTCGGCGCAGATGCCGGAGAGATCGCGCAGCCGGCCGTCCGCGTCGACGAGGCCCGGCTTCTCCGCGCCCGGGGTGCCATAGCGGCAGAGCTTCATGGTCGTTCATCCCACATTGAAGGAAACCGATGCGGAGCCGGGCCGTCAGGCCACCGTCACGCCTGCGTCCACCGTCCAGGCGGCGCCGTTGACGTGGGCGGCTTCCGGCGAGAGCAGAAAGGCGACCACGCCCGCGACATCGTCCGGCGCGCCATATTCCGCGGTGCCGGCCCGGCGGATGCCTCCGGCGGCCGCCGCCTTCTCGTCGAGGGCGCGGATCATCCGCGTCTCCACCGGGCCGGCAGGACGGCATTGACGCGGATGGCAGTGCCCGCCACGTCCAAGGCGGCGACGCGGGTGAGGCCGAGCACCGCATGCTTGCTCGCCACATAGCCGGCGAGCCCCGGCCGTCCGCGGATGGCGGAGGTGGATGCGGTGTTGACGACGGCGCCCCGTCCCCGCGGCCGCATCCGTGCCAGCACATGCTTGAGCCCGAGAAAGACACCGCGGACATTCACCGCCATGACCGCGTCGAAGGCCTCGTCCGGATAGGCGAAGATGGGCGCCACGGCCCCCTCGATGCCGGCATTGTTGGCGAAGAGGTCGACCGGCCCGAGCCGCGCCTCGGTCGCGGCCACGAAAGCCGCGACCTCCGCAGCGTTCGAGACGTCGGCGGCGAGGAAGAGGGCGGCGCGGCCCGCCTTTTCCACCAGCCGCGCCGTCTCGGCCCCGAGGGCCTCGTCCTGGTCGACCACGGCCACGTCGTGGCCAGCGGCGGCGAGCTTCAGGGCGATGGCGCGCCCGATGCCGCCGCCGCCGCCCGTGACCAGCGCGACGCTCACGACTTGACCAGCGGACAGCCGCCTTCGGCGAGCGGACGCCACACCTGCTCCGGCGGGATCGACTTGACCACCGTGTAATAGTCCCACGGATACTTGGATTCGGCCGGCGTCTTCACCTGGAACAGGAACATGGGGTGGATCTTGCGGCCGTCGATCCGGATGGAGCCCTTGCCGAACAGCGGGTCGTCGGTGGGCAGCGCCTTCATCTTGTCCACCACCGCGACCCCGTCCGTGGCCCCGCCGACGGCGGAAACGGCCTTGAGATAGTGCAGCGTGGAGGCATAGGCCCCGGCGTGCAGGGCGCTGGGATAGCGCCCGTCATTGCGCGGTGCGAAGCGCTTGGTCCAGGCGCGCGTGCCCTCGTTCAGGTCCCAATAAAAGGATTCGGTGAACTGCAGCCCCTGGGCCACCTTGAGGCCCAGCGAATGCACGTCGGTCACGTAGAGCACGGTGGCGACGAGGCGCTGGCCGGCCTGCGGGATGCCGAACTCCACCGCCTGCTTGATGGAATTGATGGTGTCGCCGCCGGCATTGATGAGGCCGACCACCTGGGCGCCGGAGGCCTGTGCCTGCAGCAGGAAGGAGGAGAAGTCCTGGGTGTTGAGCGGCGCCCGGACGCCGCCGATCACCTTGCCGCCGGTGCGGGAGACGACGTTCTTCACGTCCTGCTCCATGGCATGGCCGAAGGCGTAGTCGGCGGTGAGCGTGAACCAGCTCTTGCCGCCCGACTGGACCACCGCGGTGGCCGCCCCGGTGGCGAGGGCATAGGTGTCGTAGGTCCAGTGGATGGTGTTGGGCGAGCAGGCCTTGCCGGTGAGGTCCGAGGAGGACGGGCCGGAGGCGATCATCACCTTGTTCTTCTCGCGGGCGATGGTGGCCACCGCCAGCGCGACCGCCGAGTTCGGCACGTCCACGATCATGTCCACGCCTTCGGTGTCGAACCACTTGCGGGCGATGCCGGCGGCGACATCGGCCTTGTTCTGGTGGTCGGCGGCGATCACCTCCACCTTCAGCGGCTTCCCGGCGGCGTTGAAGTCCTCGACCGCCATCTGGGTCGCCAGCACCGAGCCCTTGCCGGTCACGTCCGCATACAGGCTGGACATGTCGGTGAGCACGCCGATCTTGATCGGCTTCGGTTCCTGCGCCGCGGCCATCGCCGGCATCGCCAGGATGAAGGCGCCGGCCGCGAGCGCGGCGCGGCGGGAGATGGCCGGAGCGGTGCGGCGCCGGAGCGCCGGGTCGGTCTTTCGGATCATGTGGTTCCTCCCTCGCATTCTTGTTCTGGCGCGGCTCAGGGAATGAGCCGCTTGAGCAGGCGTCGATCCTCGACGGCGAAACCGCCGCCATAGACGTCGGAGACCATGAACTGGGCCGACAGGATTTCCGGAGCGAGTTCGGTCAGGGGATCGAACGCGCTCTCAAGCAGCGTCATGGATGCCCGCCCGGCGACGGGCGCCGCGTAGGCGATGGGGGTGCGGCGGTAGACGATGTCGGCATAGGCCGTCTCCAGCCGCTCGGGGTGCGGCAGGCGGCGCACGTGGATCTCGCCGCCCGGCTGCTCGCTGCCGTCCACCAGGCGCACCACGGGCGCCTGCGGGTCGGGCGTGAACGACACCTCGGCGAGCGGCACCCCGCGCCGGATCACCGCGCTCTCTATGGCGCCGCTTTCGGCCTCGTCGAAGCGGTAGGTGCAGTCCTTCTTGGTGTAGCCGAACAGCTCCCGCCCGGCGGCGATGCCCATGGGGTCGGAGCAGTACATGTAGATGTGGGTCTGGGTGAACAGGTCCTCGTAGCGCACCGCTACCGTCACCATGAGGTCGAACATGCGGCCCTGATGCAGGGAGAGGGTGTGGCCGGGCGAAGCCATGAAGCGGAAGGCGACGCGATCGTTGACCAACTCGAACGGCGTGTCGGCAAGCAGCGCCTGCGTCTTGACGGGATCGACGCGGGTCATCACCTCGAGCGTGCGCAGGGCGCATTCCCACTCCACCGGGTAGGCCGGGGAATAAGGCGGATTGACCCCACTGCCGGGGTGCATCGGGTACTTGCCGAACATGCTTCCTCTCCTGTGATGGAGCCCCCTGCGCGGGGGTATCGTGCGTTCAGACCGGCTCCGGCAGGCGCGGCGCCGGTACGGGAGGCGTCGGGGCGCGCACCACCGTGCGGGCCGCGTCGGCCAGGTCCGTGATGCCGCAGAGCGCCATGGTCAGGTCCAGCTCCCTGCGGATGAGGTCGAGGCAGCGGGTGACCCCCGCCTCGCCCATGGCCCCGAGGCCGTAGAGAAAGGCCCGGCCGATCATGACGCCGCCGGCTCCGAGCGCCAGCGCCTTCAGCACGTCCTGGCCGGAGCGGATGCCGCCGTCGAACAGCACCTCCGCCCGCGCGCCCACCGCCTCGGCGATCTGCGGCAGCACCGCGATGCTCGACGGCGCGCCATCGAGCTGGCGTCCGCCATGATTGGAAACGACGATGGCATCCGCGCCCGCCCGCACCGCGGCCCGGGCATCGTCGGGATCCATGATGCCCTTCAGGACGAGCTTGCGGTCCCAGATGCGCCGCAGCCAGCGCACATGGTCCCAGTTCAGCGTCTGGTCGAACTGCTCGGCGACCCAATAAGCGAGGGAGGAGGCATCGCTCACCCCCTCCGCGTGGCCGACGATGTTGCGGAAGGTGCGCCGTTCGGTCCGCGCCATGTTGAGGCACCAGCGCGGCTTCGTGGCGAGATTGGCGAGGTTGCGCAGCGTCGGCCGGGGCGGCGTCGAAAGCCCGTTCCGGATGTCCAGATGGCGCTGCCCCTGCACCGGCAGGTCCATGGTGAGCACCAGCGCCGCGCAGTTCGCCTCCCGCGCCCGGGCGACGAGCCGCTCCATGAAGGCGCGGTCCTTCATCAGGTACAGCTGGAACCAGAAGGGCCGCGACGTGTGGGCGGCCACATCCTCGATGGAGCACACACTCACCGTCGACAAGGTGAAGGGCACGCCGAAGCGCTCGGCTGCGCGCGCGGCGAGTATCTCCCCGTCGGCCCACTGCATCCCGGCGAGCCCGGTGGGCGCGAGCGCCACCGGCATGGTGACCGCCTCTCCCAGCATGCGGCCCGACAGGGTGCGGCGGGAGATGTCGATGCCGACGCGCTGGCGCAGCAGGATGTGGGCGAAGTCCGCTTCGTTTGCCCGGTAGGTCGCGCCGGTCCAGGAGCCGCAATCCACGTAGTCATAGAACATGCGCGGCACGCGCCGCGCCGCAAGGCGGCGGAGGTCCTCGACCGACGTGATCGCAGCGTCCGGAAATGTCACGCTGGCAGTTCCTGTGGAGTGAAAAAACGTACTTTGAATCCAAAGTAGTTTTGTGTTAGAGGCCATGTACCGCGCGATGTCAAGGGTGCGGGCGCACCCCTTGCGTCCGGGCTGCAGCGCCGGTAGGCGCGGTCGCGGACACGCCGAGACGGAGAAACGGAGCGGATCATGGGGGGAGCGAAATCCCGCGGGGGGCGGACGGCGCGGCGGGTGGCTCCCTGCAGGACCGGGCCTATCTCCAGCTTCGCGACATGATCGCAGCCGGCCAGATCCGACCCGGCGAGCGCCTGCTGGAGGCGGAGGTGGTGCGCGCCTTCGGCATCAGCCGGTCGCCGGCGAGACAGGCACTGGAGCGGCTGCGCGAGGAAGGCGTGGTCGAGCCGCTCGAAGGGCGCGGCTACCGGGTGCCCGGCGGCGAAGCATCCGAGTCCGCAGTGCTCGATCCGGTGGACGTGTCGGCGCCCCGGCAGTGGGAGCGCATGTATCAGGAGGTCGAGCAGGAACTGTTCGTGCGCACCCTGTTCGGCTCGGTGCGGCTGAACGAGCTGCGCCTCGCCGCGCATTTCGGCGTCAGCCGGACGGTCACGCGGGATCTGCTGGCGCGCATGCATGGCGTCGGCCTCATCGCCAAGGACCATGCCGGCCACTGGATCGCCGAGCAGATGACGCCGGATCGCATCCGCCATCTCTACGAGCTGCGCTGCCTGCTGGAGCCGGCCGCCCTGCGCCAGGCTGCCCCGCGCGTGCCTGTCGCCGTGCTGGCGGACATGCGCGCCCGCATCCTCGCCACCCGCGCTCAGACGCCCATCAGCAGCACGCGCTTCGACGAGGCGGAAACCGATCTCCACATCACGCTTCTCGGCTATTGCGCGAACCCGGAGATCATGCGTGCCCTGAAGCGCACGCACCTGCTGTTCGGCCCCACGCGCCACCTCTTCGACCCGTTCCTGGGCATTCCCATCCGGCTCATCGTGGCGGCGCTGGACGAGCACCTCGAGATCATCAACCTGCTGCTGGACGCCAAGCCGGAGCGGCCGCGACCGCGCTCGAGGCCCATCTGAGGGACGCCGTGGAGCGCTGGCTCCGCCGTTTCGAGATCACCGCCAAGGGCAAGCCGATCCCCGTTCCGCCCTATCTCCAGGCCGTGGCCGACTGAGGGCCGGCTTCCCTGTCCCCCCCCGGCGTCCGTCAGCCCTCCCTGAGCCGGTAGCCGACGCCGGGCTCGGTGATGATGAAACGCGGGTCGGCGGCATCGTCGCCCAGCTTCTCGCGGATATGGCCGATGGCGATGCGCAGATAGTGGGTGTCGTCCACATGCGCCGGGCCCCACACGGCGGTGAGGAACTGGCGGTGGGCGACGAGGCGGCCGGGATGGCGCGCCAGGAGGGCGAGCACATCGAACTCCTTGCGGGTGAGCTTCACCTCGCGCTCGTCCACCCGAACCGTGCGGCTTGCGAGATCGACCACCAGCGCGCCCAGCACCCGCTGCGCCGGCTCCGCCGTGCGGTCGTTGCGGGCGCGCAGCAGGGCTCGCAGGCGGGCCAGCAGTTCGCCGACGGCGAACGGCTTGGTCACATAGTCGTCCGCTCCGGCATCGAGGGCCGCGATCTTCTCGGTTTCCCGGTCGCGCACGGACAGGACCAGAATCGGCACGCGCGACCAGTCCCGGATGGCGGCGATCACCGCCTTCCCGTCCATGTCCGGCAGGCCGAGGTCGAGCACCACGCAGTCGGGCGCGGAGGTGGCGGCGAGCTCGATCGCCTGCCGCCCGCGCTCGGCCTCGGCCACCTCGTAGCCGCCCGAGCCGAGGGCGATCCTGAGGAAGCGGCGGATGGGGGCATCGTCCTCCACCACCAGAATGCGGGCGGGCGCTGGGTCCGGGTGCGTCATGTTCCGTCGTCGATGGGTGCCGCGGCCAGAGGCAGCCGCAGCAGGATGGTGGCGCCCCGCCGGCCCGGTCCCTGAAGTGCGCTGGCCGTGCCGCCATGAGCCTCCACCAGCCCGCGCACGATGGCAAGGCCGAGGCCGGTGCCGGCGGGCCGCCCGTCGCCTTGGGTGACGCGGTGGAACAGATCGAACACCTTTTCCCGCTCGCCTTCGGGGATGCCCGGCCCCTCATCCGTGACGGTGATCAGCGCCTCGGCGCCTTCGGCCCGCGCCGACAGGGTGATGGCGGTGCCCGGGGGGCATATTTGGCGGCGTTCTCGATCACGTTGGTCAGCGCCTGGCCGATCAGCACAGGGTCCACGTTCAGCATGGGCAGCTCGCGCGGGATCTGAACCTCGAGCCGGTGGCCCGCGAGGATGCGGGACAGATCGGAGCGCACGCGCCCGACGATCTCGGCGAGGTCCACCGGCGCGCTCTGGGGCCTCAGGACCCCGTGCCCGAGGCGGGTCATATCGAGCAGGTTCTGCACGTAGCGGTCCAGCCGTCGCGCCTCGTCGAGGGCGGTGCCGATAAGTTCGCGCCGGTCCTCCCCGCTGAGGGCTCCCTCATCCTCCGCGAGCGAGGAGACGGTGCCGATGACGGTGGCGAGCGGGGTGCGAAGATCGTGGCTCACGGAATTCAGCAGCGCGCCGCGCAATCGCTCGCTCTCGGCCGAAACGCGGGCATCGGCCAGCGCCTCGGCGAGGCGCACCCGCTCCACCGCCACCGCCACCTGGTCCTCCACCGCGAGCAGCAGCCGGCGGGTCTCGGGATCGAGGCTGCGGGTGCGGTCGCGGAACCGCACGCCGATGACGCCGAGCGGATTGTCGCCCGCGGCGAGCGGCACGAACAGCCATTCGCTCATGGGAAGCGTGGCGGTGCCGGAGCGGCCGGCTCGTTGCGCTCATAGGCCCAGTGTGCCGCCCCCTCGGCGCGCGCGTCGAGCTCCTCGATGGAAGGATGGCCCTGGACCTGCTCCAGCCTCCCCGTCGGGTCGGGCATGAGGATCAGGGACTGGCAGTCGAGCGTCGCCGCGATGTGATAGGCGGCGGCCCACAGCACGTCGTCGGATTGGCTCGCGGAGGCGATCTTGCGGGCGAAGTCGTAGAGCGTCTCGGTGCGCCGCTGGGCCGCGCGCATGCTCTCCACCTGGGCCTTCAGCCGGCCGGCGAGCGTTCCGGTGAAGACCGCGCCGACGAGGAAGACGAGGATCGACACCACGTCCTCGGGATTGCTCACGGCGAGGGTGAAATAAGGCTCGGTGTACAGGAAATTGTAGGCCATCGAGCCGAGCGCCGTGGCCACCAGCGAGGCGCCGAGGCCGTATTTCGCGCCCACCACCAGCACCGCGGTGAGATAGATGGCGGAGATCGCGCCGCCCGGGATCGCGTCCCATACCCCGATCGGCCAGGCCACGAGGCTCGCCGCCGCGATCACGGCCACTGCCGCCACATAGCCGCGCCAGTCCGGGCGGATCAGCGCAGCTCGCGTCCTGGCGTGCCGGTCGAGCGGGCCGTGGGGGGTGACGACCGTCACCTCGAAATCGGTGGCGGTGTCCAGAAGGCGGTCGGCCACCGGCTCGCGGAACAGCCCCGCCACCTTGCCCCACCAGGAATCATGGGCGCGCGGGCGGCCGATGACCACGCGGGAGACGTTCCGGCTCCGGGCAAAGCGCAGCAGCTCGGCGACCGCGTCGGATTCCGCGTGGAGGGTGACGGTCTCCGCGCCCAGCGTCTCCGCGAGGCGCAGCGCTTCCATGGTGGCGGCGCGCGCGCCGCCGGCAGGGTCTCGTGGCGCGGGGTGAGCACCGTGGCGACGATCCAGGGGATCTTGGCCCGGTCCGCCATGCGCCGTCCCGCCCGCACCAGGGTCTTCGCCACCGGCGCCTCGTTGACGCAGACCAGCAGGCGCTCGTCGGTCGGCCACGGCCCCTTCACCGCGTTGGCCCGCATGTAGGCCAGCATCTCGGCGTCGACCCGGCTCGCCGCGGTGCGCAGCGCCAGCTCGCGCAGCGCCGTCAGGTTGCCCTTGGAGAAGAAGTTCTCCAGCGCGCGGCCCACCTGCTGCGGCACGTAGACCTTGCCGTCCTTCAGGCGCTTGATCAGCTCCTCCGGCGGCAGGTCGATCAGCTCGATGTCGTCGGCGCGCTGGAGCACGTGATCCGGCACCGTCTCGCTCACCCGCACCCCGGTGATCCGGGAGACGATGTCGTTGAGGCTCTCGATGTGCTGGATGTTGAGCGTGGTTGTCACGTCGATGCCCGCGTCCAGCACCTCCAGGACGTCCTGCCAGCGCTTGGGATGGCGCGCGCCGGGTGGGTTGGTGTGGGCCAGTTCGTCGATCAGGGCGAGGGCCGGGCGGCGGGCGAGAAGGCCGTCGAGGTCCAGTTCGCTCAGGCTCTGGCCGCGATACTCCACCGACCGGCGCGGCAATTGCTCCAGGGTGCCGAGGAGCGCCGCGGTCTCCGACCGGCCGTGGGTCTCCACCAGCGCCACCACTACGTCGACGCCCGCGAGCTGCCGCGCCCGCGCCTCCTCCAGCATGGCGAAGGTCTTGCCCACGCCGGGGGAGGCCCCCAGGAAGACTTTCAGGCGTCCCCTCCCGCCGAGGCCGCGGTCCTCCGTCCGCGCCGCCTCCAGGAAGGCTTCGGGCGCGGGGCGCTCCTCGGGGGTGGGCGGCATCTGTCTACGCCTCGTCCGTCACCGCTTCAGGCCATCGAGCGCGAGGTTCAGCGCCAGCACGTTGACGCGGGGCTCGCCCAGAACGCCGAAGGTGCGGCCCATGGTATTGCGCTTCACCAGCGCGCGCACCTCGTCCTCGGACAGCCCGCGCGCCCGCGCCACCCGCCCGGCCTGGAGCG
>NZ_JBNFNU010000118.1:0-10961 GCF_057364445.1 Xanthobacter sp. BG11Y11_SDJG | reverse complement strand
TTCCGACCGCCGCGGGCGGCCGGAGAAGGGCCGATGGCCCCGCGCGCCGACATGAGCCTGGAGCCGCCGTTCCGCGGGCCGCCCGTGGGGCCCGGGATGGGGCCTGGGATGGGATTTGCGGCAGGACCCTTCATGGGTCCGCCCGACCCGCTCGGTCTTGCCCGTGCTTTGACGGTGGCCGAGACCGCGGTGGGCATCCGCGCCGACCAGCTGGATGCCTGGCGCGCTTATACCGATGCGCTCCAGGCGACGCTGGCGCCGCCGCCCCCGCCCGCCCCAGGCGAGCGCAAGGATCCGCCGGCGCCGCTCGCGTTGTCAGCGGACGTGGCGACCTTCGCCAAGGCCAATGGCGAGGCCGGCAGCAGGCTCGCGGCCGCGGTCGAGAGCCTGAAGACGCGCCTGACCCCCGAACAGCTCACCCGCCTTGCTCGCATCGAGCCGATGCTGCTGCCTCCGCCGCCGCCGCTGGCCGGTCCCGGACCGCATCCGGCGCCCGGCGGTCGCCCTCGCGGCTGAGCCTTCCCGATCGCCCCGCTTCGGCGGGCCCCGAAAAGGAGGGGAGACTCGCCGCCCTGATCCTCCCTTCCCTACGGCGGGCGCCCCGGCGCCCGCCGTTCCCTTTCGCGCCGACCCGCCCCTTGTCTGCCCTCCCCATCCCCTGTCACATGCGCGTTGCACGTCGTCGGTAGAACGGCGCTGAAAACGATTTCAGGCACGCTTGCGCCGCCGCTCTTGCCGCTTCGCGACCACAGGGTCGGCGTGCCGCCGCACGCCGGAGGGGATGCCTTTGCCGCGCGTCATCACCATCCGCACCGTCGCCGAACGGGCCGGCTGCTCCATCGCCACGGTGAGCCGGGTCATCAACGGCTCGGCCCGCACCAGCGCCGAAGTGGAGGCGCGGGTGCGCGCGGCGGTGGAGGAGCTTGGCTTCCGGCCGAGCGAGATCGGACGCTCGCTGAAGACGCTGCGCGCGCGCACCCTCGGCGTGGTGATCCCGACCCTCACCAATCCGGTCTTCGCCGCCTCCGTCGCCGGCATGGAGGCGGAGGCGCGCCGGCGCCACCACACGCTGCTGCTGACCGCCACCGACTATGATGCCGCGCGCGAGCCCGAGGTGGTGGAGACGCTGGTGGCGCAGAGCGTCGCCGGCCTGGTCCTCACCGTCACCGACGCCGACGACAACCCCACCCTTGATCGCCTAGACGCCGAGGGCATCCCCTACGTCCTGATCTACAACGAGCCGCGCCGCGCCGAGCGGGCCGCGGTCTCGGTGGACAACGCCGCCGCCACCTTCGCCCTCGCCAAGACGATGATCGCCGCCGGCCATCGCCGCCTGGTCTATGTGGCCGGGCGCTTCGCCACCTCCGACCGCGCCCGCACGCGCTATCTCGGCTATCTCGCCGCGATGAGCGAGGCGGGCCTTGCCGCCGAACCGCCGCTGGAGCTCGACTATCTCGCCGACCCGGCCGGCCATGGCGCGGCGCTCGCGGGCGTGTTCGGGCTCCGGGAGGCCCCACCGCCGCCTTGTGCTCCAACGATCTGCTGGCGCTCTCGGTGATGGCGGCGCTGCGCGCGCTCGGGCTGAGGGTGCCGCAGGACGTGTCGGTGGCAGGGTTCGACGGCATCGCGCTCGCTGGCGCAGCCTACCCCTCGCTCGCCACCGTCGACACCCCCACCCGCCGCATGGGCGAGCGGGCGGTGGAGAAGATCTTCGAGATGCTGGAAGGCACGGCCGGCCCGACCTGGAGCGGCTGCCCTTCGAGCTGCGGCCCGGCGGCTCGCTTGCGCCTGCCCCGGACGCCTCGCTTGGCGCGCCGCGCGCCGGCCCGATGCCGCGTCCCCGTCTTTCTCCGCGTTCCCCGAACCGCCTTCCGAATGAGGACATCGCACATGCTCCGCCCCATGCGACACGCTTTGCTCGCCGGCGCCCTCGTGGGCGCCCTCACCGCGATCTCGGCCGCCATGCCCGCCCGCGCCGCCGACGCCATCTGCTACAACTGCCCGCCCGAATGGG
The DNA here is from genome assembly GCF_057364445.1 of Xanthobacter sp. BG11Y11_SDJG. Classification (NCBI taxonomy): domain Bacteria; kingdom Pseudomonadati; phylum Pseudomonadota; class Alphaproteobacteria; order Hyphomicrobiales; family Xanthobacteraceae; genus Xanthobacter; species Xanthobacter sp. BG11Y11_SDJG. The sequence continues at coordinate 8,947 of NZ_JBNFNU010000118.1, read as the reverse complement.
CGGACTGGGGCTCCATGCTGAAGGCCATCAAGGCCGACACCGGCATCGAGGTGCCGCAGGACAACAAGAATTCCGGCCAGTCGCTGACCCAGATCATCGCCGAGAAGGCGAGCCCGGTGGCCGACGTCACCTATCTGGGCGTCACCTTCGGCATCAAGGCCAAGGAGGCCGGCGTCACCCAGCCCTACCAGCCCAAGGGATTTTCCGAGATCCCCGCGGGCCTCAAGGACCCCGAGGGCAACTGGTTCACCATCCATTCCGGCACGCTCGGCCTGTTCATCAACAAGGACGCGCTGGGCAAGACGCCGGTGCCGGCCTGCTGGTCCGACCTGCTGAAGCCCGAATATAAGGGCCTCGTCGGCTATCTCGATCCCACCTCCGCCTTCGTCGGCTATGTGGGCGCGGTGGCGGTGAACGGCGCCATGGGCGGCACGCTCGACAACTTCAAGCCGGGCATCGAATTCTTCAAGAAGCTGCAAGCCAACCAGCCGATCGTGCCGAAGCAGACCTCCTACGCCCGCGTGCTTTCGGGCGAAATCCCGATCCTGTTCGACTACGACTTCAACGCCTACCGCGCGCGCTATTCGGACATGGGGAACTTCGCCTTCGTCATTCCCTGCGAAGGCTCGGTGGTGGTGCCCTACGTCATGTCCATGGTGAAGGGCGCGCCCCATCCGGAGGCCGCTAAGAAGGTTCTCGACTACGTGCTGTCCGACAAGGGGCAGGCCATGTGGGCCAAGGCCTATCTGCGCCCGGCGCGCGCCATCGAGCTGCCGAAGGACGTGGCCGAGCGCTTCCTGCCCGCCGCCGACTACGCCCGCGCCAAGCCGGTGGACTACGCCAAGATGGAGCAGGCCCAGAAGGGCTTCGCCGAGGCCTACCTCAACGAAGTGAAGTAAGGCGCACACACCATGACCCCCTCCCCCCTTGTGGGGGAGGGGAGACCTCATCCGCCGGACCCAAGCCATGCGCAGCGCCGACCGCCTTGCAGTCCTGTTTCTCGCGCCGCTGTTCGCGTTCGCGGCCGCGTTCTTCGTGCTGCCTTTGGCGGAACTGGTGCTGGTGGCGGGATCGGGGCCGAACGGAGCCTTTGAGTATCTCGCCATACTCGCCAATCCGCGCCATTTCCAGACGCTGATGGCGACCCTCGCTTTGTCGGCGGGCGTGACGCTGGCGACGCTGGCGCTCGGCTCCGTCGTGGCGCTGTTCCTGGCGCGGACGCGCTTTCCCGGCCGGGCGTTCCTGGTCTCGGCGCTCACCTTGCCGCTCGCCTTTCCCGGCGTGGTGGTGGGCTTCATGATCATCCTGCTCGCCGGCCGGCAGGGGCTGCTCGGCAGCTTTTCCCAGTCGCTTGGCCTGGAGAAGATCGTCTTCGCCTATTCCATGGCCGGCCTGTTCGCGGGCTATCTCTATTTCTCGCTGCCGCGCGTGCTGGTGACGCTGATGGCGGCGGCGGAGAAGCTCGATCCGGCGCTGGAGGAGGCCGCCCGCTCGCTCGGCGCGAGCCGGCTCGCGGTGCTGCGCGACGTGACGTTGCCCGGCCTCTCGCCGGCGCTGATCGCCTCCGGCGCCATCGCGTTTGCCACCGCCATGGGGGCGTTCGGCACCGCCTTCACCCTCGCCACCCGCATCGATGTTCTGGCCATGACGATCTACACCGAGTTCACCCTCAACGCGAACTTCGCCACCGCGGCGGCGCTCTCGCTGGCGCTCGGCCTGATCACCTGGGGCGTGCTCGCGCTCACCCGCAACATGGCCGGCTCCGGCGTCGCGGCGGCGGGCTAGCGCCATGGTCCCGCACCGCCTCACCTTCGTCCTGCAGCTTCTGGTGACGCTGGCCTGCGCCGCGTTCCTGATCGTTCCGGCGCTCGCCTCCATGCTGGCGGGCGTCACCGCCAACTATTTCCAGGGCCTGCGCTCCGGCCTCACGCTGCGCTGGATCGGCGAGGTCCTGGCGCTCTATAGCGGCACCATCGGCCTGTCGATCGCCATCGCGCTCGGCACGCTCGGCGTGACGCTGGTGCTCGGCGTGCCCGCCGCCTGGGCGCTCGCCCGCAAGCCCTCGCGCCTGTCGCGCCTGGTGGAGGAGGTGGTGACCCTGCCGGTGGCCATTCCCGGCCTCGCGCTGGCGCTGGCCTTGATCCTCGCTTATGGCGGCTTCCGCGAGTTCCGCATGAGCCCGCTCTTCATCCTGGTCGGCCACGTGCTCTACACGCTGCCCTTCATGCTCCGGTCCGTCATGGCGGTGCTCGCGGCGGTGGACGTGAAGGCGCTGGAGGAGGGCGCGGCCTCGCTCGGCGCCTCGCCGCTCCAGCGTTTCTTCCACGTGGTGGTGCCCAACGCCAAGGGCGGCATCCTCGCCGGCGCGCTGATGGTGGTGACGCTCTCCATCGGCGAGTTCAACCTCACCTGGATGCTCCACACCCCGCTCACCAAGACTTTGCCCGTGGGCCTGGCCGACAGCTACGCCTCCATGCGGCTCGAGATCGCCAGCGCCTACACGCTGATCTTCTTCGTCCTGATCGTGCCGCTGCTGGTGGCGCTGCAGATGTTCGGGCGCGTGCTGCCCGCCGTGCCCGCGAAAGGAGGACGGCCATGAAGCCCAGGACCGGCGCCGCCGTCACCCTCGCCGGCTGCGGCAAGACCTTCGCCGACGGCACCCGCGCCCTCGCGCCGCTCGATCTGTGCGTCGCGGCCGGCGAGACGCTGGTGCTGCTCGGTCCCTCCGGGTGCGGCAAGACCACGCTGCTGCGCATCATCGCCGGCCTGGAGCGCCCGGATGCAGGCGGGCGCGTGCTGTTCGACGGTGCGGACGTAACCGCATTGCCCATCGAGAAGCGCAATGTGGGCATGGTGTTCCAGTCCTATGCGCTGTTTCCCAACATGGACGTGCGCGAGAACGTCGCCTACGGCCTGCGGGTGCGAGGCGTCGGCAAGGCCGAGCGCACCCGGCTCGCCGACGAAGTGCTGGAGATGATGCGCATCGAGGCGCTGGCCGAACGCCGCATCACCCAGCTTTCCGGCGGCCAGCGCCAGCGCGTGGCGCTCGCCCGGGCGCTGGCGGTGCGGCCGAAGGCGATCCTGCTGGACGAGCCCATGGCGGCGCTCGACGCGGCGTTGCGCGAGCACCTGCGCGGGGAGATCGACGCGCTGCTGCGCCGCCTCTCCATCACCGCCGTCTACGTCACCCACGACCAGGCCGAGGCGCTGGCGCTCGGCGACCGCATCGTCGTCATGCGCGAAGGCGAGATTGCCCAGGTGGGAACGCCGCGGGAGGTCTATGAGCGCCCCGCCGACGCCTTCGTCGCCTCCTTCGTCGGCACCACCAACCGCCTGGAGGGCGCGGTGCGCGGCGGGTGCTTCGAGTGCGCGGCCGGCATCCTGGCGCTGCCGCCCGGCCGCCAGGCGCCCGACGCGGCGAAGGCGGCGCTCCTGTTTCGCCCGGAAGCGGCCTCTCTGGTCGTCGATCCCCACGCCGGGCTGGTGCTGAAGGTGGAGCAGGCCCAATTCCAGGGCGCGCGCCAGAAGGTGACGCTCCTGAGCCCGGATGGCACCCGCGTGGTGGTGGAGACGCCGCCCGACCTCGACCTTGCCCCCGGCATGCTGCTGGGTCTCGCCCTCGATCCCAACCGCTTCAGCCTCGCGTGACCCCCATGCTCATCGCCCAGCTCACCGACACCCACATCCGTCCTGAAGGCGCCCTCGCCTATGGCCGGGTCGACACCGCGCGCCACATGGAGGCGGCGGTGGCGCACATTCTCGCGCTCGACCCGCGCCCGGACCTGGTGGTGGTGACCGGTGATCTCACCGACTTCGATCTGCCCGAGGAATATGCCCGCTTCCGCACGCTCGCCGCGCGCCTGCCCATGCCGCTCCTGCCCATTCCCGGCAACCACGATTCCAGTGCCGGCCTCATCCGCGCCTTCCCGGAGATGGCGGCGCGCACCAACGGCGCCCGCGCCAATTACGTGGAGGACGGCTTTGCGCTCCGCCTCGTGATGCTGGACACCTCGGTGGCCGGCTCGCCCCATGGCGAACTGGGGACGGACGGCCTCGCCTTCCTCGACGCCGCGCTCGCGCAGGCACCCGGCCGTCCGACCCTGCTGTGCGGCCACCATCCGCCATTCCTCACCGGCATCGCCCACATGGACGCCCAGAATCTGCGCGACGGGGCGGCGCTGGAGGCCATCATCCGCCGCCATCCGCAGGTGGTGGGGCTGGCCTGCGGCCATGTGCACCGGGCGATCACCACCACCTTCGCCGGCATCGCCGCCACCATCGCGCCGGCGCCGGCCCATGTGGTGAGCCTCGACCTGTCGCCGGACGGCCCCGCCACCTTCCACATGGAGCCGCCCGCGCTCGCCTTGCATCTGTGGACCGGCGACCGGCTGGTGAGCCATGTGAGCCAGATCGCCGCCTATCCCGGCCCGTTCCCGTTCTTCGACGGGGCGGGGCAGGCGATCGTCGCGGTCGCCTGAGGCCTGATCCGAAAAAGCCATTGAGGCAACATGCTGAGGTCACGCCGCCAAGGCTCCATTGACGGTGCAAGGGATGTATCGGGGCAATTTAATGATGGATCGCAAGCCTCCCGCGGCGAGAAATGGCGTCGTCAATCGGGTGTTGGCCACGATTGGCGGTATCTCAACCGGACTGGCCGTGCTGGTCGGATTGGCTATCCTCTTCGCCATCACTCAAGAAGACCCGCCAATTACCTATAGATTTCCTTCCCCCGGGGCGAAAATTGATGCCGTTGTGGTGATTCAATCGGGCGGAGGCGCTGTATCGTACTGCACGACATCTGTTTTCATCACGCAAAGAGGCGCCGAACCCGGAAGGAGCGAAGAAATCTTCGGCGGGGACTGTCATTCCATTGGTAGGGCCCGGATTTTCCAATGACATGGGTATCCGACGAATTGCTGACTATTCGTCCTGTAGTCGGCGACAGCCCAGTGTCCATCAGAACTGAGGTTCGCGGCACGGGTGTAAAGATTCAGTTCATCATCTGACGCTTAGCTCGCCACCTGAGGCGGCGGTCAGCGTCAACCTTCGTCCTCACGGCACCTTCGGCAGGAAGGCGCCGCCCTCGCGCGCCAGGAATTCCATCAGCGCCAGCGCCGCCGGCATGAGGCGCTTCTCCTTCGCCCGCACGCAGAGCCATTGCCGCACGATCGGCAATCCGTCCACGTCGAGCGCCACCAGGCGTCCGTCGCCAAGCTCCGCCGCCACCGTGTGGGCCGAGAGGAAGGCGAGGCCGAGCCCGGCCATCACCGCCTGCTTGATGGTCTCGTTGGAGCCGATCTCCATGGCCCGCGGCGGATGGGCGGCGCCATGCTCCTCGAACAGCCGCGCCATCAGCATGCGCGTTCCGGACCCCTCCTCGCGCATCAGGAACGGCTCGCGCGAGAGATGCGCGGGCTTCAGTCGTCGCGCCGCGAGCCGGTGTCCCGGCGGGGCGATGATGAGGTGGGGATGATCGCCGATGACCAGCGTCTCCGCCTCCAGCGCGGCGGGCGGGCGGCCCATGACGGCGACATCGAGCTCCAGGCTTTCGAGCCCGGCGACGATGTCCTCCCGGTTGCCCACCACCAGCTTCAGCTCGATGCGCGGCTGGCGCGCGCGGAAGGCGGCCAGCGCCATGGGGGCGAAATACTTGGCCGTGGACACCACGCCCACCACCACCGAGCCCTCGCCGGGCCTGCGGATCGCCTCGATCGAGCGCTCCGCCTCCGCCAGCGCCACTTCCACCCGGCCATAGGCCGCCACCAGTTCGCGGCCAGCGGCAGTCGGTCGCAGACGCCCGTCGCGGCGCTCGAACAAGGGAAGGCCGAGATCCGCCTCCAGCTGCTTCATCTGAGCCGTCACGGCGGGCGGGCTCAAACCCATGTCCTGCGCGGCTTTGGCATAGGAGCCGGAACGCGCGGCGAGCGCCACGATCTTGAGCTGGCGGAGCGTCCAATGGGCGGGCAAATTCAGGTTTCCTGAATGGTGTGTTCACATCATTCAAATTTACCTGAAGACCTGCGGCCTGCAACCTTCGTTCAACAAACAGCAACGACGAGGGAGGGCTTCCGTCATGGGTGCCGACGCCGCCATCGGGCAGATCACCGACGCCAAGAAGAGGTACGCCGCCGGCGTCCTGAAATATGCCCAGATGGGCTATTGGGACGGCGACTACCAGCCGAAGGACACCGACGTCCTGGCGCTGTTCCGCGTCACCCCGCAGGCGGGCGTCGACCCGGTGGAGGCGGCGGCCGCAGTCGCCGGTGAAAGCTCCACGGCAACGTGGACGGTCGTGTGGACCGACCGCCTGACCGCCGCCGACGTCTATCGCGCCAAGGCCTACAAGGTGGAGCCGGTGCCGGGCCAGGCGGGGCAGTATTTCTGCTGGGTCGCCTACGACCTCGACCTGTTCGAGGAAGGCTCGATCGCCAACCTCACCGCCTCGATCATCGGCAACGTCTTCTCCTTCAAGCCGCTGAAGGCCTGCCGGCTGGAGGACATGCGCCTGCCGGTGGCCTATGTGAAGACCTTCCGCGGTCCGCCGACGGGCATCGTCGTGGAGCGCGAGCGCCTCGACAAGTTCGGCCGGCCGCTGCTCGGCGCCACCACCAAGCCGAAGCTGGGTCTGTCCGGCAAGAATTACGGCCGCGTGGTCTATGAGGCGCTGAAGGGCGGCCTCGACTTCGTGAAGGACGACGAGAACATCAATTCCCAGCCCTTCATGCACTGGCGCGACCGCTTCCTCTATTGCATGGAGGCCGTCAACAAGGCGCAGGCCGAGACCGGCGAGGTGAAGGGGCACTATCTCAACATCACCGCCGGGACCATGGAGGAGATGTACCGCCGCGCGGAATTCGCCAAGGAGCTGGGCTCCTGCATCGTGATGGTGGACCTGATCGTCGGCTGGACCGCGATCCAGTCCATCTCCAACTGGTGCCGCGAGAACGACATGGTGCTGCACATGCACCGCGCCGGGCACGGCACCTATACGCGGCAGAAGGGCCACGGCATCTCGTTCCGCGTCATCGCCAAGTGGCTGCGCCTCGCCGGCGTCGATCATCTGCATGCCGGCACCGCGGTGGGCAAGCTCGAAGGCGACCCCATGACCGTGCAGGGCTACTACAATGTCTGCCGCGAGATGACGACCAAGACCGACCTGCCCCGCGGCCTGTTCTTCGACCAGGAATGGGCCGGCCTGCGCAAGGTGATGCCGGTGGCCTCGGGCGGCATCCATGCCGGCCAGATGCACCAGTTGCTGGACCTGTTCGGCGACGACGTGGTGCTCCAGTTCGGCGGCGGCACCATCGGCCATCCGGACGGCATCCAGGCCGGCGCCACCGCCAACCGCGTCGCGCTGGAGGCGATGGTTCTGGCCCGCAACGAGGGCCGCGACATCGCCAAGGAAGGCCCGGAGATCCTGGTGGACGCCGCCAAATGGTGCCAGCCGCTGCGCGCCGCGCTCGACACGTGGGGCGAGGTCACCTTCGACTACGCCTCCACCGACACGTCCGACTTCGTCCCCACCGCGTCCGTCGCCTGAGGAGGAAAAGATGCGCATCACCCAGGGCACCTTCTCCTTCCTGCCGGACCTCACCACGGCGCAGGTCACCGCGCAGATCCAGTACTGCCTCGACCGCGGCTGGGCGGTCTCGGTGGAGCACACCGACGATCCCCACCCCCGCAACACCTATTGGGAGATGTGGGGCGCCCCCATGTTCGACCTCGCCGACGCCGCCGGCGTGATCGGCGAGATCGAGGCCTGCAAGGCGGCGCACCCGGCCGACTATGTACGCGTGAACGCCTTCGATTCCACCCGCGGCTGGGAGACGGTGCGCCTCTCCTTCATCGTCCAGCGTCCGGCCGAGGAGAAGGGCTTCCGCCTCGACCGCACCGAGTGGGACGGCCGCACCCAGCGCTACGCCTTGCGCCACCGCGCCGGCGCCCTCCGGTCCTGAGCTTCACCCGCGCGGCCGTTCCCACCGCGCAACCTTGCCGAGGTTCGAGCCATGTCCACCGCAACCCTTCCCGCCCCGACCGCCGCGGCGCCGGCAGACGTCGCGCAGGCAGGGCTCGACCTCGGCGCTCTCTTCACCCAGAGCGAGGTCCCCCGGTTCCTGGAGGAATTGGAGCGCGACCTGATCGGCCTGAAGCCCGTCAAACGCCGCATCCGCGAGATCGCCGCCCATCTGGTGGTAAGCCGGGCGCGCGAGATGGTGGGCCTGAGCTGCGGCGCGCCGACGCTGCACATGGCCTTCACCGGCAATCCCGGCACCGGCAAGACCACGGTCGCGCTCAAGATGGCCGGCATCCTGCACCGGCTCGGCTATGTGCGACGCGGCCACCTCGTCTCGGTGACGCGGGACGACCTGGTCGGCCAGTATATCGGCCACACCGCTCCCAAGACCAAAGAGATCTTGAAGAAGGCGATGGGCGGCGTGCTGTTCATCGACGAGGCCTATTATCTCTACCGGCCCGAGAACGAGCGCGACTACGGCCAGGAAGCGATCGAGATCCTGCTCCAGGTGATGGAGAACCAGCGCGACGATCTGGTGGTGATCCTCGCCGGCTACAAGGACCGCATGGACCGCTTCTTCGAGAGCAATCCCGGCTTCCGCTCGCGCATCGCCCACCACATAGACTTTCCGGACTATGGCGACGAGGAACTGGTGCAGATCGCCAAGGCCATGGCCGCGGGCGCCGACTACGCCTTCGCGCCGGAGGCGGAGGCCGCGCTCGCCGATTATGTGCGCCTGCGCCGCAGCCAGCCGAACTTCGCCAACGCCCGATCCATCCGCAACGCCTTCGACCGCATGGCGCCTGCGCCAGTCGCTGCGCCTGTTCGAGCAGGCCGGCAGCGTGGACCGGCGCGCGCCTCGCCACCATCGGCGCCGAGGACGTGGCGGCCAGCCGCGTGTTCGCAGGCGGCATCGACGCGCCGGCCGCGCCG
>NZ_JBNFNU010000117.1:0-11117 GCF_057364445.1 Xanthobacter sp. BG11Y11_SDJG | reverse complement strand
CCGCCGGCCAAGCGCCGGGGGCGGTGCCGGGGGCGGGCCGGGGGGAGGCCGCCGCCGCGCCTACTTCTTGACCAGCGGGCAGTCGCTGTCCTGGAGCGGACGGAACGCCCGCTCCGGCGGGATGGTGGCGAGGATGGTGTAGTAGTCGAACGGCCCCTTGGATTCGGCGGGCTTCTTCACCTGCACCAACATCATGGGGTGGACCACGCGGCCGTCCTCGCGCAGGTGGGTCGGACCGAACAGCGGGTCGTCGAAGGTGCCGGCCTCGCGCATGGCCTTGACCACGGCGGCGCCGTCCTTGGCCGACCCGGTCTTCGCCACCGCCTTGAGATAGGCGAGCACCGCGGAATAGGCGCCGGCCTGGTTCATGGACGGGTAGCGGCCGCCATTGCGTTCGGCGAAGCGCTTGCCGAACGCGCGGGTGCGCTCGTTCTGGTCCCAGTAGAAGGCGGTGGTGAGCTGCAGGCCCTGTGCGGTCTTCAGCCCCAGCGAATGGATGTCGGAAATGAACAGCAGCATGCCCGCGAGCTTCTGCCCGCCGGCGACGATGCCGAATTCCGACGCCTGCTTGATGGCGGTGATGGTGTCGCCGCCGGCATTGGCGAGGGCGATCACGTCGGCGCGCGAGGCCTGGGCCTGCAGCAGATAGGACGAGAAGTCCTTGGTGTCGGTGGGGTGCCGCACGCTGCCCACCACCTTGCCGCCGTCGCGCACCACCACGGCGCCGGCGTCGCGCTCCAGCGCGTGGCCGAGGGCGAAGTCCGCGGTGAGGAAGAACCAGGTCTTGCCGCCCGCTTTGGTGATCGCATCGGCGGTGCCGTGGGCGAGCGCCCAGGTGTCGTAGGTCCAGTGGACCGAATTGGGGGTGCAGGCCTTGCCGTTGATGTCGGAGCTGCCGGAGGCGGTAAACAGCGCCACCTTGTTCTTCTCCTTCACCAGCGGCGCGATGGCGAGGGAGATGGCGCTCGTGGGCAGGTCGACGAGCACGTCCACGCCTTCGGAATCGAACCACTTGCGGGCGATGCTGCTGGAGATGTCGGGCTTGTTCAAAGCGTCGGCGGAGACCACCTCGATGTCGAGCCCCTTGGCTTGCGGAAGCGCCTTGAAGTCCTCCACCGCCATCAGGGTCGCATCCAGTGCGCCCTTGCCGCCGATGTCGGAGAAGATGCCCGACATGTCGGCGAGCACGCCGATCTTGACCGGGACAGAGGCGGCGGAGGCCGGCGCGGCGCCCATGAAGGCGCAGGCGGCGAGGGCCAAGGCGGCCCTCAGGCGAGGAGACGGCATGATTGATCCTCCCAGTCGGATCTTATGGGCTAGGGCCGGGCTGCGAATGTGCGCGGCCTCGCTGTAATTCTTGTACAGGAATTAATAAGACACATATAGGAATTTTCAGTCAAGCCCTCGCGAGGGGACGGCGCCTCGGCTAGAACGGTGAGAGATGAGGCGGCGCCGCGCGCAACACGGCGGACAGGGCATCAGATGAGTGTGAAGCAGGCGGCCAACGTTCTGGAGCTTCTGGAATATTTTGCCCAGCGGCAGCGGCCGGCGACGCTCGCCGAGATTTCGGACGATCTCGGCTGGCCCCGCTCCAGCACGTTCAATCTGGTCGGCACCATCGTCGAGAAGGGCTATCTTTACGAACCTCGGCTCAGGGCGGGCTATTACCCCACCCCGCGCTGGCTGCCGCTGGTGCAGCGCATCGCCGACGCCGAGCCCTTGCCGGAGGTCGCGGCGGAGATCGTCGCCCGCATCTGCCGCGAGACCGGCGAGACCACCGCCATCGCCGCCCTCAGCGGCGCCTATGCCATGTTCATGCAGGTGCAGGAATCCACCCACCCGGTGCGCTACCACGCCACGGTGGGCGACCGGGTGCCGGCCCATGCCAGTTCGGTCGGCCGCGCGCTGCTGGCGCAGCTGGCGCCGCAGGCCCGCGAGGCGGTCTATCGGAAGATGGCCTTCGAGCGCTATTCGCAGACGACGCCGGTCAGCGTCGAGATGGTGGAGAGTGAACTGCGCGCGGCGCAGGATCGCGGCTATCACCAGAGCTGGTCGGAATACATTCCCGACCTCGCCGGCGTGTCGCTGGCGCTGCGCATCTGCGACCGCCCCCTGTCGATCGTCGTCGCCGGGCCGGTCTCGCGCTGCCTGGAGCGGCGCCCGGAGATCGCCGGGATCATGCAGCGCGCGCTTGCCTCCTTCGACGCGCAGCTTCCCGGCTGAGCCGCGGCGAACCCACGCCCGGCCGGGTGCGCGTCCGGTGCGGGATCAGGCGCTCCCGCCCCAGCCGGCCAGCACCTCCTCCGCCGAGGCGGCAAGGCCCATGGGGCGGTCCGGAACCTGCGAGGGAGTACGCGAGAAGCGCGGCGCGGGGGCGGCCTGCACCACGCCGCCACGGGTCACGAAGGCGCCGCGCGCGGCAAGGTGCGGGTGCTCCGGCGCCTCCAGCAGCCCCATCACCGGGGCGACGCAGGCGTCCGAGCCCTCGAACGCCGCCACCCATTCCGCCTGGGTGCGGCGGGCGAACACCTCTTCCATGCGCGCCGTCAGCTCCGGCCAGAGCGCGCGGTCGTTCTGCCGGTCGAAGGCTTCGTCGTCGAGCCCGGCGATGCGGCGCAGCTCGGCATAGAATTGCGGCTCGATGGGTCCGACGCTGAGATAGCGCCCGTCCGCGCAGCGGTAGGTGTTGTAGTAATGCGCCCCGCCGTCGAGCATGTTGGTGCGCGGCGGGCCGATCTGGCCCAGCGCCGCGCGGGCGTGGAACAGCGAGAGCAGTGCGACCACGCCGTCGCACATGGCGGCATCCACCACCTGGCCCTTGCCGCTCGCGCGGGCGGCGAGCACGGCCGCGAGCACGCCCGCGACCAGGAACATGGTCCCGCCCGCATAGTCGCCGACGAGGTTCAGGGGCGGCGTCGGCGCCCCGTCGCGGCCGCGGATGGCGTCGAGCGCGCCGGTGATGGCGATGTAGTTGATGTCATGTCCGGCCGTGGACGCGAGCGGGCCGTCCTGGCCCCAGCCGGTCATGCGGCCATAGACCAGAGGCGCGTTCGCGGCGAGGTCGTCAGGCCCGAGGCCGAGGCGCTCCATGACGCCGGGGCGGAAGCCTTCCAGCAGAACCTCGGCGCCGAGCGCGAGGCGCTTCGCCGCGGCCTTTCCGGCCGGGTCCTTGAGGTCCAGCTCCACCCAGCGCCGGCCGCGCGAGACGATGTCGCGCGGGTCCTTCGGCGTGGTGCCGGGACGCGTCACGCACACCACGTCGGCGCCCATGTCGGCCAGCAGCATGGCCGCCAGCGGCACCGGGCCGATGGCGGAGAATTCGAGCACCCTGAGGCCGGCGAGCGCCCCGTCGCGGGGTCGCCATGTCCATTTCCTTGCGTCGTCTCCCGGACGCGCCGCCCGTGTCCATGCCGGCGTCGGCAAACGCGAGCGACGCGCCGCGGGGAGGCGGCGCGTCGCTCGTTCGGCTGCGCGAAGGCGCGCCCTGCCTCAGTTGGCGAGGCCGACGTCGAACTTCGCCTCGGTCTTGGCGCGCACCTCGTCGAGGCTCACGCCCGGCGCCAGCTCCTTCAGCACCAGCGTGCCGCCGCGCTTGGTGAACTCGAACACCGCGAGGTCGGTGATGACGAAGTCGGTGACGTGGGTGCCGGTGAGCGGCAGGGTGCAGCGCGTCACCAGCTTGGGCGCGCCGGACTTCTCCACGTGCTCCATGAGGACGATGACTTCCTTGGCGCCGGCGACCAGGTCCATGGCGCCGCCCATGCCCTTCACCATCTTGCCCGGCACCATCCAGTTGGCGATGTCGCCGTGCTCGGACACCTGCATGGAGCCGAGGATGGAGAGGTCCATGTGCCCGCCGCGGATCATGGCGAAGGAATCGGACGAGGAGAAATAGGAGGTGTCCGGCACCTCGGTCACGGTCTGCTTGCCGGCATTGATGAGGTCGGGGTCCTCCTCGCCCTCATAGGGGAAGGGGCCGATGCCCAGCATGCCGTTCTCGCTCTGGAACGAGACCGTCATGCCCGGCGGCAGCGCGTTGGCGACGAGGGTCGGGATGCCGATGCCGAGATTGACGTAGAAGCCGTCGCGGATCTGCTGGGCGGCGCGGGCCGCCATCTGCTCGCGGGTCCAGGCCATCACTTCACCTCTTCGCGCTTGCGGGTGGTCACCTTCTCGATGCGCTTCTCGGCGCCCTGCTCGACGATGATGCGGTCGATATAGATGCCGGGCGTGTGGATGTTCTCGGGGTCCAGCTCGCCGATCTCCACCAGTTCCTCCACCTCGACGATGGTGATCTTGCCGGCGGTCGCCATCATCGGATTGAAGTTCCGCGCGGTCTTGCGGTAGATCAGGTTGCCTTCCTTGTCGCCCTTCCACGCCTTGATGATGGAGAGGTCGGCGGTGAGCCCGGTCTCCATCACGTAATGGTGGCCGTTGAACTCGCGGGTCGGCTTGCCCTCGGCGATCACGGTGCCGTAGCCGGTCTTGGTGTAGAAGCCGGCGATGCCCGCCCCGCCGGCGCGGATGCGCTCGGCCAGCGTACCCTGGGGGTTGAACTCCAGCTCCAGCTCGCCGCCGAGATAGAGCTGCTCGAACAGCTTGTTCTCGCCCACATAGGACGAGATCATCTTCCGGATCTGCCCGTTGGCGAGCAGGATGCCGAGGCCGAAATCGTCGACGCCGCAATTGTTGGACACGACGGTGAGGTTCTTGACGCCGGCGTCGCGGATGCCCGCGATGAGATTTTCCGGAATGCCGCACAGGCCGAAGCCGCCGGCCATGATCGTCATGCCGTCCGCCAGCACGCCCTCGAGCGCGCTCGCCGCGTCCGCATAGACCTTCTTTCGCAAGATCCCCTCCCTGATGCCCTCAAGGCCAAATGAGCTCGGCCGCCCTGCGGGCGAAGGCCGCCGACAGCAACCCGGTCTGCGCGGCGTCCTGCGACGCCGCGTTGCCGGCCTTCGCCCGCGCCGCGATCCCCTCGAAAATGACAGACCAGCGGAACAATGCGAAGGCCATGTGAAAGTTCGTCATCTTTGCCCCATGTCGGGCCGAAGCGGAATAGGCCGCGACATAGGATTCCAGATCGGGGATGCCGAGGGCGGGAAGGTCGAGCCCGCGGATGCCGCCATACTCCTGCGGCAGGGACACCCAGGCCATGGCGCAATGGGCGAGGTCCGCGAGCGGGTGGCCGAGGGTGGACAATTCCCAGTCGAGCAGCGCCACCACGCGCGGCTCGGCGGGGTGGAACATGAGGTTGCCGATGCGGAAGTCGCCGTGGACGATGCCGGTGGTCTCGTCCTCAGGCACGTTGGCCGCGAGCCACGCGGCGACGCGGTCGAGGTCGGCGTCCTCGCGGGTGCGCGAGAGCGCCCACTGGCGCGTCCAGCGCGCGATCTGCCGGGCGAAGTAGTTGCCGGGCTTGCCGTAGTCGGCGAGGCCGATGGCGGCGAAGTCCACATTGTGGAGCGCCGCCAGCACCTTCGCCATCTCGCGGTACATGGCGCCGCGCGCCTCCGGCGTGACCCCCGGCAGGGTGCAGTCGTGGAACACCCGGCCGTCCACCCGCTCCATCACGTAGAAGGGCGTGCCCACCACGCTCCGGTCGGCGCAGAACAGCGCCGCCGGCGGCACCGGCACGCCGGCGCCCGAAAGCGCGCTGATGACGCGGTATTCCCGGTCCACCGCGTGGGCGGAGGGCAGGAGTTCGCCCGGCGGCTGCTTGCGCAGCACCAGCCGGCGCTCCGGATAGGTGACGAAGAAGGTGGGGTTCGACTGCCGCCGGCGATCCGGCTCACCGCCATGGGGCCGGAGGTGCCGTCGAGCCGCTCCTTCAGGAAGGCGTCGAGCGCGGCCGGGTCGAAGTTCGGGAGCGTCGGCGCCGACGCTCATGACGCGGCCACCGGCCAGCGCCAGAAGCCGTCGCCTTCCTTGTCCAGGAAGCGCGAGAGCACCATCTGGTGCACCTCGTCCGCGCCGTCCACGAGGCGGGCCTGGCGGGCGTAGCGGTAGATCCATTCCAGCACGGTGTCCTTGGAATAGCCGCGCGCACCGTTGATCTGGATCGCCATGTCGGCCGCCTGGTGCAGCGTGTTGGCGGCCTGGATCTTGGCCATGGACACCTCCTTGCGGGCGAGCCGGCCCTGGTCCAGTTCGAACGCCGCCTTCATGGTGAGCAGGCGGCCGATCTCAATTCCCATGGCGGTCCGGCCCAGCATGAGCTGCACGCTCTCCCGGTCGGCGAGCCTGACCCCGAAGCCGGTGCGCACGGCGGCATAGTCGCGGGCGATGGCGACGCACCGCTCGGCGAGGCCGAGCCAGCGCATGCAGTGGGTGAGGCGCGCCGGGCCGAGGCGGATCTGCGTCACCCTCAGGCCCTTGCCCTCGCCCAGCAACACGTCCTCGGCGGGGATGTGAAGGCCCTCGAACTCCAGCTCGCAATGCCCGCCATGCTCCTCCGGCCCCATGATGGGGATGCGCCGCACGATGCGCCAGCCCGGCTGGTCGCGGTGGAACAGGAAGGCGGTGAGGCCGGTGCGTTCGTCGTCCGAGGTGCGGGCGACGACGATGAAGTGCGCCGCCTCCTCCGCCCCGGTGATGAACCACTTGCGGCCGTAGATGCGGTAGGAGCCGTCCGGCTGCTTCTCGGCGCGGGTGGCGATCATGCCCGGGTCGGAGCCGCCGCCGGGATGCGGCTCGGTCATGGCGAAGGCGGAGCGCACCTTGCCCTCGGCGATGGGGGCGAGCCAGCGCGCCTTCTGCTCCGCCGTGCCGCAGGCCTCCAGCACCATCATGTTGCCGTCGTCCGGGGCGGCGGAATTGAACACGACGGGTCCGAAGATGGAGCGGTTCATCTCGCCGTAGCACACCGCCATGCCCATGCGGCCGACGCCGAGCCCGCCATTCTCCGGCTTGAGCTGGAGGCACCACAGGCCCTCGGCCTTCGCCTTGGCGCGCAGGCTAGAGAGCAGGTCGGCGCGGATGTTCTCGTGCGCATCGTAGGAGGCGGGGTCCGCTTCCAGCGGCATGACGTTCGCGGCGACGAAGGCGGCGATGCGCGCGCGCAGGTCGTCCAAAGCGGGGGAGATGGTGAAGTCCATGGCGGGGGCCTTCAGAGGGAGGAGACGAGATGGCCGCCATCCACCGCCAGCTCCGCGCCCGTCATGTAGGCGGACGCGCCGGAGGCGAGGAAGAGCAGCGGCCCGGTGAGGTCGTCGAGGGTGCCGAGGCGGCGGGTGGGGATGCGGCGGACCAGCGCCTGGCCGGCCTCGGTGGCGAAGAAGTCGCGGTTGAAGTCGGTCTCCACGTAGCCGGGGCACAGCGCGTTCACGCGGATGGAATGGCGCGCCCATTCGAGCGCCATGGCGCGGGTGAGCTGGATCAGCCCCGCCTTGGAGGCGGCATAGGCCGCCACCTGCCCGGCGACCCGGAGCCCGACGATGGAGGCGATGTTGACGACGGTGCCGCCCGTGCCGGCGGCGATCATCGCCTTCGCCGCCGCCTGGGCGGTGAGGAAGGCGCCCTTGAGGTTGGTGTCCACCACTTTGTCCCAGTCGTCGGCGGTCACGTCCAGCAGCGCCTTGGTGGTGGCGATGCCCGCATTGTTGACCAGGATGTGGAGGCCGCCGAACGCCGCGATTGTGCCCGCGACCGCCGCTTCCACCGATTGCGGCTCGGTCACGTCCATCGCGAAGGCGCGGGCGGTGCCGCCGGCGGCGGCGATCTCGTCCACCACCCGCGCGCACCCTTCGCGGCTGCGCGCGCACACGGCGACCTTGGCGCCCGCGGCGGCGAGGATGCGGGCGAAATGGGCGCCGAGCCCTTGCGATCCGCCGGTGACGAGCGCCACCCGCCCCTCAAGCGACACGGTGAAATCCGAAGCCTGATCGCCCATCCCGACCCTCCCCCATCCGCGTCGTGGTGCCCGCCTGTCGTCCGGTCTTGATTTATCGAGCGAGCGCTCGCTTTATAGACGGGCGGCGTTTCCCAAGGCAAGTGTGCCGGCCGTCGGCATGGGGCGGCGCGAGGGAGGGGCGAGGCTTGGCAAAGCGGACCGCAGGTCACGCGGCGAAGGATGCCGGGACGGGCAGGGCGAAAGCTCCCTCTGCCGGGCCGCACTTCGGCCTGCCGCCGGGCCTCGATCTCTCGCCGGAGGCGCTGGCCGCGCGCATGCTGGCGCGCCACCGCGCCACCATCCGCATCAAGAAGCCGGCGGTGGCGGTGCCGCGCCTCGCCCACATCGCCCAGGTGACGCTGACGCTCGCCAATGCCCGCGGCTTCCATTCCATGAGCCTGCGCGACCTCTCGGAGGGCACGGGGCTGAGCATGGGCGCGCTCTACGCCTATTTCTCCTCCAAGGAGACGCTGCTCGCCATGATCCTCGACGTGGTGGCGGAGGTGGTGGAGGAGGTGCTCGGCCATCCGCCCGAGGGCCTTCCCGACGCCCGCGCGCGCCTTGCCTGGCTGATAGGCGCCCATGTGGCGCTCACCGAGGCGATGCTGGACTGGTTCACCTTCGTCTACATGGAGGCGAAGGCCTTCCCGCCGGAGGCGCGCGCCCGCGCCGTGGCGAGCGAGGCGCGCACCGAGGCGCTGTTCGCCGCCGTCATCGAGGAGGGCCGCGCGGCGGGCCTGTTCCCGGTGGAGGACGTGGCGCTCGCCGCCGCCTTCATCAAGCCCATGGTGCAGGACTGGTATGTCAAGCGCTCGAAATATCGCCGGCGCGGGATTTCGCCGCAGCATTTCGCGCAGGGCCTCGCCGCCTTTTCGGCCCGGGCTCTGGGCGCCGCCTGAGCGCCGCCCTCGCGTCCCGGCCGACTGGAGCGATCAGCGGAGGGAGCGCCGGGACCCAGCGCAAGAGGTGCGCCGAAGGCGGCTTCTGAAACCGAGGCTCCTGAGCATTGCCTGCTTCGCAGGAGTCCTGCGCTGGGCCCCGGATCGGCGCTCCGGCTGCGCCGTCGCTGGTCCGGGGCGCTGTAGTCTTAGCGTCACGGAAAATTCGTACATCCCCCTCCACCGATCCCATCGCTGGAGGGTTCCATGTCCTTCGCCGCCTTCGCGCGCGCCACGCTCGCGGCCGCCGTTTTGCTGCTGCCCGGCGCCGCGCTTGCCGACTTCAAGCTCGACCCGCGCTTCACCGACGCCAATGGCGACATGGTCGCCGACGCGCCGACCGATGCGGCCAAGCAGATCGACCCCGACACCCTGGTGTTCGCCTATACCCCGGTGGAGGACCCCGCGGTCTATGCCAAGGTGTGGGCCGAGTTCCTCGACCACCTGGCCAAGACCACCGGCAAGAAGGTGCAGTTCTTCCCCGTGCAGTCCAACGCCGCGCAGCTCGAAGCCATGCGCGCCGGGCGCCTGCACGTGGCCGGCTTCAACACCGGCTCCAACCCCATCGCGGTGGCCTGCGCCGGCTTCGTGCCCTTCACCATGATGGCGGCGAAGGACGGCGCCTACGGCTACGAGATGGAGATCATCACCTATCCCGGTTCCGGCATCACCAAGGTCGAGGACATCAAGGGCAAGAAGATGGCCTTCACCTCGGAGACCTCGAACTCGGGCTACAAGGCGCCGTCCGCGCTTCTGAAGTCGCAGTTCGGCATGGAGGCCGGCAAGGACTTCGAGCCGGCCTTCTCCGGCAAGCACGACAATTCCATCATCGGCGTCGCCAACAAGGACTATCCCGCCGCTGCCATCGCCAATTCGGTGATGAAGCGCATGATCGCCCGCGGCGTCATCAAGCCCGAGCAGGTGGTGACGATCTACAAGTCGCAGACCTTCCCCACCACCGGCTACGGCTATGTCTACAACCTGAAGCCGGAGCTGGCCGAGAAGGTGAAGCAGGCCTTCTTCACCTTCGACTGGGAAGGCACCGCGCTCCAGAAGGAGTTCAAGTCCGCCGAGCCGCCGCAGGAGAAGTTCATCCCCATCACCTTCAAGGACACCTGGGCGGTGGTGCGGCAGATCGACGACGCCATGGGCGTCGCCTATACCTGCAAGTGACGCCGAAGGCGTCACAGTCAGTTCAAGTGACGCCGAAGGCGTCACAGTCGAGACGAGTGACGCGTTTGGGTCATTGGCCCGCTGCACCCGGTCTTGTGGGCTCGTCATCCCCCGGCTTGTCCGGGGGATCTACGGTGCCGCGCGGCCGGGCCCTGCGAACGCCGGGCCCCGGCGCCGCCCGGTGGATGCCCCGGGCAAGCCGGGGCATGATGGCGGTGACTGACGCCGTGTCCGGGTCCGTTTCGCACCCGCTGTCGGGACCATGTCCATGCTGACCCTCTCCCGCCTCACCAAGCGCTATGCCAAGGGCGACGCGGCGCTCACCGACGTGTCGCTCGAGGTGCCGGCGGGCCAGGTGGTGGGCCTCATCGGCCCCTCCGGCGCCGGCAAGTCGACCCTCATCCGCTGCGTCAACCGCCTGGTGGAGCCCACCTCCGGAACGGTGCGGCTCGGCGCCCTCGACGTGACCGGCCTCTCGCGCGCGGGCCTGCGCCAGGCGCGCCGGCGCATGGGCATGATCTTCCAGGAATACGCTCTGGTGGAGCGGCTCTCCGTGATGGAGAACGTGCTGTCCGGCCGGCTCGGCTATGTGGGCTTCTGGCGCGCCTTCCTGCGCCGCTTCCCCCAGGCGGACGTCGATCGCGCCTTCGCGGTGCTGGAGCGCGTCGGCCTCCTCGACCATGTGGACAAGCGCGCCGACGAATTGTCCGGCGGCCAGCGCCAGCGGGTCGGCATCGCCCGCGCGCTCGTGCAGGAGCCGGACCTGCTGCTGGTGGACGAGCCCACCGCCAGCCTCGATCCCAAGACCTCGCGCCAGATCATGCGGCTCATCGTCGAGGTATGCGCGGAGCGCCGGCTGGCGGCGATCGTCAACATCCACGACGTGGCGCTGGCGCAGATGTTCGTGGAGCGCATCATCGGGCTGAAGGCCGGGCGCATCGTGTTCGACGGACCGCCCGACACGCTCGACGCCGCCGCGCTTACCGCCATCTAGGCGAGGAAAGACTGGTCGCGCACCATCCGCGATGACGGACGGCGCCGACGCGCACCCCGAGGGACGCCGCGGCGGGACGCCAAAAAGACGCCCAGGACCCGCGCCGCGCGCCGCGCCC